>NZ_JBEZWL010000077.1:0-35782 GCF_040648015.1 Streptomyces sp. NPDC029216
GGCGGCACGGGTGAGGGTGCGGCGGGCCACCGGCTCGACGACGGGCGGCAGCTGCTGCGTGTGCCCGGCCTCGGCGTCCTCGGCCCGGAACAGCCCGTCGAACCCCTCGGCAGCCCCAGCCTGCCCGGCCCCGGGCCCGGGACCTGCGGGAACGGGCGGAATGTACTGGGTCGCCGCCTCGGCCACCCCACTCCCCGGCCCGCCCGGCACGGGCGGAATGTACTGCGTGGCGTCCTCGCCCCCACCGGCCGGCACGGGCGGGATGTACTGCGTGGCGTCCTCACCGACACCCGCCGGGACGGGAGGGATGTACTGCGTGGCACCCTCGCCCCCACCCGCCGGAACGGGCGGAATGTACTGCGTGGCACCCTCGCCCCCACCCGCCGGGACCGGCGGAACGTACTGGGTGGCGGCCTCCGCCGCGTGTGCGCCGGGCCCGGCCGTCACCGGCGGGATGTACTGGGTCGCGGCGTGCGCGCCCGGCCCCGCCGGACCGCCGGGGACCGGACCCCCGTACGGAGCCGCGCCGCCGGCCTGGACCGACGGCACCGCCTGGGTCTCGGCCGCCGCCATCAGGGCCCCCGGGCCCGCCGGGGCCCCGGGCGCGGGCGGGGCGTACTGCGGCGCACCGCCCACCTGCGGCACGTACTGCGTGGCCGCGTCCTCCATCCGGGCCCCCGCGCCCGCCGGGGCACCCGGTATCACCGGCCCGGTCTGCACCGGCGCACCCGGGACCGGCGGGATGTACTGCGTGGCCGCGTCCGGCAGCGGCGGGTATCCTCCCCCAGCTACCGCTGGGCGGTGCCCCCAGCCGTGCGGGGCGCCCGGGCCCTCGTAGCCCGGCCCGACGACATGGCCGGCCGGCGGGTACCCGTACGCCGGGCCGCCCGGCTCCGGCTGCGGCACGTAGGCCGGTACCGCGGGCCCGCCCTGCTGCTCGTACCCCTGCTGCGGCGGCGTGCCGGGCTGCTCCCCGTGAGGCGCCGACCAGGCGTACGGCGCCCCGGGCTGGGGGACGCCCCCTTGTCCGTTCTCCGTCACCGGGACTCCCTCTCGCCTTCTCCGACGTCCGCGCCGTGCAGGGAACCTGCGCAGCCGTCGGGTCACGCTACCCGGTCACGCCGCCATCACGTCAGGCCACCTGAACCTCCAGCCTCGCCCCGAACTCCCGCACCGCCGGTTCCTCCCGGTACGGCTCCAGCCGGGCCCGGAAGTCGTCCAGGTACTCCGCGCCGCGCCGCGAGCGCAGCGAACCCAGCAGGTCAGCGGCCTTCGTGGCGGTCTGGCAGGCCTGCTCCACCTCCCGCTGCTGCACCTGCGCCGCGGCCAGCAGCAGCAGGCCGATGGCCCGTCGGCGGGCCTTCGTCGCGGGCAGGCCCCGCAGGGCCTCCTCCGCGCGCTTTCCGGCCGCTTCGGCCTGGCCGAGGTCGCGGTGGCAGTGCGCGAGCTCGTCCGCCAGGTAGGCCTGGTCGAAGTGGCGGATCCACACCGGGTCGTCGCCCGACTCCGGCTCGGCCCGCTCCAGCGCCGTCACCGCCCGCCCCGACAGCACCGCCGTAGAACGGGCGTCGCCGAGGAGGGCGTGCCCGCGGGCCTCCGCCGCGTAGAACATCGCCTCCACCCTCGGGGTGACCTGCCCGCGCGTGCCCTCCTGCGCGGCCCGCGCCAGCTGCGCGATCTCCCTCGGGTTGCCCAGCTCGGCGGCGAGGTGGCTCATCGACGCCGCGAGCACGTACCCCCCGTACGCGCGGTCGCCCGCCGCCTGGGCCAGGCGCAGCGCCTGGATGTAGTAGCGCTGGGCCAGGCCCGGCTGGCCCGTGTCCACCGCCATGTACCCGGCGAGTTCGGTGAGCCGGGCGACCGCCGCGAACAGGGCCCGCCCGACCGGCTCCCGGTACGAGCCCCCGATCAGCCCGGAGACCACGGAGTTGAGGTAGTGCACGACCACGGGCCGCACGTGCCCGCTGCCGAAGCGGTGGTCGAGGTCGGTCAGCGCCTCGGTGGTGGCCCGGACGGCCTCCACGTCGGACATCCCCACGCGCGAGCCGCCGTTGCGCGCCACCTGCGGGTCGGCCCCGGTGATCAGCCAGTCGCGGCTGGGCTCGACGAGCGCGGAGGCGGCCACGCTCGACCCGGACAGGAAGTCGCGGCGGCCGACGTCGCTGCGCCACAGCTCGCAGACCTGCTCGATGGCGCCGACGACGGTCGGGGAGAACTGCAGGCCGACCCCGGAGGCGAGGTTCTTGCCGTTGGCCATGCCGATCTCGTCGATCGTGACGGTCCGGCCGAGTTTGCGGCCGAGGGCTTCGGCGATGATGCCCGGAGCCCGGCCCCGCGGCTGCTGGCCGCGCAGCCAGCGGGCCACGGAGGTCTTGTCGTAGCGGAGATCGAGGCCGTGCTCGGCCCCGCACATGTTGACCCGCCGGGCGAGCCCGGCGTTCGAGCACCCGGCTTCCTGGATGAGCGCCTGCAGCCGTTCGTTGGGCTGGCGGGCGACGAGAGGCCTGGCTGCCATTGAAAACCCCCTGAGACGCGGGTGATCGTTGGAATGATCAATTCCCGCCTGAAGTGCGGAGAATCTTCCTCTCTGCGACGTGTCGTTACCCATCGGCCGCGCCCCGGCCTCCTACGCGCCCCCACGCGTGCACCCGTGCGCCCCGTGTGCAGGATCGATGCAGCGCCGCCCGGCGCGTTTATCCCCGTAACCCCCGGTGACCCCGGGAGTTGTGCTGGGCGTGGAAGAGACCATCGGAGTCACGGAGACCGCACCCATCCCCCAGCAGCGCGGCGAGCTGCTGCTCGACCATGCCGTGCGGTACGTGGAAGAGCGGCACTGGGACGTCTTCGCCGGCACCTGGCTGGAGCCCGGCGACGGCCGGGAGCTGTGCTCCTGCGGGGTCGCCGACTGCCCGGCGCCCGGCGCGCACCCGGCGGTGAAGGACTGGCGGTCCCTGGCCTCGGGCAGTGCCGTCGGGGTGCGGCGGATCTGGGGCAAGCACCCCGCCGCGTCCATCCTGCTGCCGACGGGCCGCACCTTCGACGCCCTGGACGTGCCGGACTCCGCCGGCTTCCTCGCGCTGGCCCGGCTGGAGCGGATGCAGCGCACCCTGGGCCCGGTCACCCTCACCCCCGACCACCGCATGCTGTTCTTCGTCCTGCCGGGTGCCGGGGCGAAGGTGCCGGACCTGGTGCGCAAGCTGGGCTGGCTGCCGCACGCCATCGACCTGACCACGCGCGGCGAGGGCGAGTACGTGGCCGCGCCGCCGACCCGCTACGGCGGCAAGGGCCCGGTGCAGTGGGCCCGCAAGCCCACGCCCGCCAACCGCTGGCTGCCGGACACCGAGGAGCTGATCGACGCCCTCGCGTACGCGTGCGGCAGCGAAGCGGCCGCCGCCCGGGGCCGCCGACAGGCCGCGGCGGGCGCCCCGGCCCGCTGACATACGTGTCCGGAAGTTCATGACATTCGTAACTGCTGCGGCCTCTCCCCCTCCTCCTATCGTGAGGAACGTACGACCACGGGGATGAGAGCGAGAGGCAGGCGCATGCCGGACCAGGGTTATGCGGCGGGCAGTAGTGGTACGGCGGGGACGGAAGGCGCGCGACCCGCGCCCGACACCCCGGCCGTGCGGATAGAAGGACTGTGGAAGCGCTTCGGCGAGCAGGTGGCCGTCGGCGGGATCGACCTGGAGCTGCCCGCCGGCCGCTTCGTCGGCCTCGTCGGCCCGAACGGCGCCGGCAAGACCACCACGCTGTCGATGGTCACCGGGCTGCTGCGCCCGGACATGGGCCGGGTGACGGTCGCCGGCCACGACGTGTGGGCCGACCCGGTCGAGGTGAAGAAGCGCATCGGCGTACTGCCCGAGGGCCTGCGCATGTTCGAGCGCCTCTCGGGCCGTGAAATCCTCGGCTACATGGGCCGCATGCGCGGACTGCCGGGCGAGGAGACCGACAAGCGGGCCACGCAGCTCCTGGACGTCCTCGACCTCGCGGGCTCGCAGCACAAGCTGGTCGTCGACTACTCGACGGGCATGCGCAAGAAGATCGGCCTGGCGGCCGCCCTGCTGCACAACCCCGACGTCCTCTTCCTGGACGAGCCGTTCGAGGGCGTCGACCCGGTGTCGGCGCAGACCATCCGCGGGGTGCTGGAACGTTACACCGCGTCCGGCGCCACCGTCGTCTTCTCCTCCCACGTGATGGAGCTCGTCGAGTCGCTGTGCGACTGGGTGGCCGTCATGGCGGGCGGCCAGATCCGCGCCGCCGGCCCGCTGGCCGACGTCCGGGGCTCCGCGGCCTCCCTGCAGAACGCCTTCCTCGAACTCGTCGGCGCCCGCGACCACGCCGCCGGCGACTCCCTCGACTGGCTGGGCGGCGCCCGATGAGCCGCACGGCCGAGGCGTCCCTCACCTCCCTGTTCGTCCGCCTCAAGCTGTCGCTGATGCGCAACGGCCTGAAGGGCTCCTCGAAGCGCAAGGCCGTCTGGATCATCAGCCTGGTCATCTCGCTGGGCTTCTGCGCCCTCGCGACCCTGGGCCTGGCCCTGCTCCACGGCCATGCGCACGCCGGCACGGTCGTCGTCCTGCTGGGCGCGATCCTGGCGCTCTCCTGGACCGTGATGCCGCTGTTCTTCCCCACCGGGGACGAGACCCTCGACCCGAGCCGGCTGGTGATGCTGCCGCTGCGCCCGCGTCCGCTCGTACGGGCCCTGCTGGCCTCCTCGCTGGTCGGCCTCGGCCCGCTGTTCACGCTCTGCCTGGCCGTCGGCTCGGCGGCCGCGGTGGCGCACGGCCCGGCGGGCATCGCCGCGGCCGTCCTCGGCGCCCCGCTGCTCCTCCTCGGCTGCGTGGCCCTCGCCCGGGCCGTGGCCACGGCCAACGTACGGCTGCTGACCAGCCGCAAGGGCCGTGACCTCGCGCTGCTGAGCGGCCTGCTGATCGCGGTCGGCGCCCAGGTGGCCAACTTCGCCGGCCAGCGCCTGTTCCAGCAGGGCGGGCTGACGGCACTGGAGCCGGTCGAGGCGATCGTCCGCTGGCTGCCGCCGGCGACGGCGGTCGGCATGGTGGACTCGGCGAGCGAGGGCTCGTACGGCACCGCCGCCGCCCAGCTGGCCCTGACCCTGGCCGCGCTCGCCCTCCTCCTGCGCTTCTGGGAGCGGAGCCTGACCAAGCTGATGGTCAGCCCGGACGGCTCGACGCTCGCCGCCGCCAAGCCGGAGAAGGAACGCGGCACCAGCGGCGTCTGGGCCTTCCTCCCCGGCGGCCGCACGGGCGCGGCGATGCAGCGCACCCTGCGTTACGTGGTGCGCGACCCGAAGACGAAGTCGGCGTGGGTGTCGGCGCTGGCCATCGGCCTGATCGTCCCCGTGTTCAACGCCGTCCAGGGCACCGGCTCGGTGTACTTCGCCTGCTTCGGCGCGGGCATGCTCGGCGTGCAGATGTACAACCAGTTCGGGCAGGACACCTCCGCCTTCTGGATGGTCGCCCAGACGATCTCCTCGCCGCGTGACGCGTACGTGGAACTCCGCGCCCGTGCCGGCGCGCTGGCCCTGGTCACCGTCCCGTACACCGTCCTCGTCACGGTCGTCACGGCCGCGCTGATCGGCAACTGGTCCCGCTTCCCGGCCGCGTTGGGCCTGGCGCTGGCCCTGCTGGGCTCGATGCTGTGCACGGGCGCGCTGGCCTCGGCGCACTTCCCGTACTCCATCCCGACGGAGGGCGCCTTCAAGAACGTCGCCCCCGGTCAGGCGGGTCTGGCCTGGCTGGGCATCTTCGGCGGCATGGTCACCTCGGCGGTGATCTGCTCCCCGGTGATCGCCCTGACGATCTACGTCAGCCTGGCGGACGACCCCGGCACCCTGACCTGGCTGGCCCTCCCGCTGGGCATCGCCTGGGGCGCCCTGGCCGCCTGGGCCGGCCTGCGCCTGGCGGCCCCGGCGGTATCCCGCAAACTCCCGGAGATCCTCCTGGCGGTCAGCAAGGGCTGACCCTGCTCCTCTGACACCTCGGCTCCCGCCACCGGTTCCTGGCCGGATCCGTGTAGTGCCGCATGGACACCGTTTGCCCCTGCCGCCCCACCATGCAAAAGTGCGTTCGATTCGCAGAGGTTGGGGGGAGTTCAGGTGGGGTTCGACGCGGAATGGCGACGGCTGCGAACGCAGGGGGCCGGCAGTGCGACCGGGCCGACGCCGCCGGCGGAAACGCCGGTGCGGGACCGGACGGCTGAGTTCCCGGCCCGGCTGGCGGAGTTCCGCAGCCGGGCCGTGCTGGTGCCGGTCGACGAGCGGGGCGGACTGTGGACGTCCCGGCTGGGGGGCCTGGACTGGATCTGCGCCTTCTCGGACGAAGGGGCCCTGGCCCGGTTCGCCCAGGCGCGCGGCGAGACCGGACGTGCGTGGGAGTTCCACCGGGTGCTCGGGGCACGGCTGCTGGACGAGGTGATACCGGGGCTGGATTTCCCGTGCGGGGTCGCGTTGGACGCGGCGGGACCGGACGGCACCGTGTTCCCGCCGGTCCGCGGCATCGTCCCGGACTCCGCCGCGCTCGACGGCGAGGTGGCGGCGTGAGCGGCGAGCAGGGCGAGCTCGATGTGTCGAAGGCGGCGCTCGCGCAGATCGCCAAGGGCATCACGGACACGCTGACGGAGCTGAGGGAGCTCGGCCCGGCGGGACTGGGGAACACGGGCGGCGGATTCACACAGCTGAAGCTGTCGGGGCTGCAGAGCGGCCACGAGGGCCTGACGTCCCTCCTGGACACCTTCTGCGAGCGGTGGGGCTGGGGCGTGCGCACGCTGGTCCGGGAGGCGAACGTGCTCGCGGCGGGGGTGGGCCTGTCGGCCGGGATGGTGCACGAGCAGGACCAGTACGTCCAGGGCGGTTTCAAGGTGCTGGCCAACGCCGTGCTCGGAGGCAGTCCGTACGCGTCGGAACAGGAGGTCATGGACAAGGACTGGGGCCAGATCCTGGCCACCAACCCCTACACGAACCTCCGGGACGCCGACTTCAGCGCGGAATCCACCCTCAAGTCCGCGCAGAACTCCGACCAGGCCTGGAAGCAGACCTGGGAGGAGGTCGCCCCGCGCCGCGAGTTCGACACCTCGAAGCTCTCCGACCTCTCCCGGGACCACGGCCGGGCGGGCGGTGAGCAGCGGTGACGGACTGGGAGGCACTGGCCGACAAGGGCCTGGACAAGCTGGAGAGCACCTGGACCGCCGCGAAGAAGAAGGCGGGCGAGGGCATAGACAAGGCCACCGATGAAATCGGCGGCCTCCTGCACAAGGTCGGCAAGGACCGCTGGGCCGACGACATCGAGGACCTCGGCGACAACGTCGCCTCCCACCTCGGCGCGTCCGTCGCGGAACAGCAGCTGGGCCAGACCGAGCAGCCCAACGAGCTCGTCCACGGCTCACCGGCCGACATCCGCGCGTCGGCGGCACACATGAAGGACTTCCAGGCCGCCTTCGACCGGGTCGGCCAGGGCATGAAGGGGCTGGACTCCGGCAGCTGGAAGGGGGCGGCCGCCGACGCCTTCCGCGAGGCGTTCGCCATGCACCCGGCCCAGTGGCTGCACGCCGCCGATGCCTGCCAGAAGGCGGGCGACGCGCTGGCCCGGTACGCCGACACGGTGGAGTGGGCGCAGAAGGAGGCCCGGCAGGCCGTCGAGCTCTACAAGAAGGCGGTCAAGGCCCGCCAGGACGCCGTCGACGCCTACGCCAAGGCCGTGGACACCTACAACGCCACCGCCCTGTCGGGGAAGAACCCCGGTCCGGTGCCCGCCAAGCCCGACAACGTGGGCGTCGCCGAGGCCAAGCGGGCCCAGGAGATCCTGGCGGAGGCCCGCCGCCAGCGCGACGACGCCGCCACCGGCGCCGGCCAGGCCCTGACGGCCGCGCTGGAGCACGCCCCGGCCAAGCCGCCGCCGCACGAGCAGGCCATGGCCCTGGCCCTCGATGCCGCGGCCGCCGGGAACGTGGAACTGACCCACCTCACGGGCGGGGTCGTCAAGGGCACCGCCGGAGTGGTCAACTTCGCGCGCGGCCTCACCCCGTACGACACCTACAGCCTCACGCACCCCGCCGAATACCAGCAGAACGTCAGCATGACGCTGGCGGGTCTCGTCGCCGCCCCCGCGCACCCGGACCGCGTAGCGGGCGCCCTGATCGAACCCTTCCGCAAGGACTTCGCCGAGGGCACGGGCCGCCTCGTGCCCGAACTCATCGGTACGGAAGGCTTCGGCGGAGCGGCCAAGGCGGGCGCGCGGGCCGGGACCCGGGTGGCGGAGGGAGCCGCGGAGAGCGCCGCGTCCAGGGAGGCGCGGGCCGCCCAGCAGGCGGAGCCGGAGGCCGCCGCGCGCGCCCAGGAACAGAAGGTGTGCCACGAGGACCCGGTCGACGTGGCGACGGGCCGCATGGTCCTGCCGCAGACCGACCTGGTCCTCCCGGGCTCGCTGCCCCTCGTCTTCACCCGGACCTTCGAGTCCTCGTACCGGACGGGCCGCTGGTTCGGCCCGGCGTGGGTCTCGACGGTCGACCAGCGGCTGGAGAGCGACGACGAAGGCCTCGTCCTCGTCCGCGAGGACGGCAGCCTGCTCGCCTACCCGCATCCCGAACCCGGGATACCCGTACTGCCCGCCCACGGGCAGCGCTGGCCGCTGACCCTGGACGCGGACGGCGGGTACACGGTCACGGACCCCGAGTCCGGCCACGTCCGCCACTTCACCGAAGACGGTCTCCTTCTCCAGCTCGAAGACCGCTCCGGCGCCTGGATCGCCCTCACCTACGACGACTCCGGCGCCCCGGCCGCCCTCACCCACAGCGGCGGCTACGAACTCCACATCACCTCTTCCGAAGGCCGCATCACGGCCCTCTCCCTCGCCGACGGCACGGAGATCCTCCGGTACGGCTACACGGACGGCCACCTCACCTCGGTCACCAACTCCTCCGGCCGGCCGCTCCGCTTCGGCTACGACGAACTCGGCCGGATGACCTCCTGGACCGACACCAACGACCGCCACTTCGCCTACGTCTACGACGAGCGGCACCGCTGCGTCGCCCAGTCCGGCACCAACGGCCACCTGAACGTCCGCTTCGCCTTCGAGCCCGGCCGCACCACCCTCACCGACTCCCTGGGCCACACCACCGTCTTCCTGATCAACGACCGCGCCCAGGTCATCGCCGAGACCGACCCCACGGGTGCGACGACCCGGTCCTCCTACGACGCCCACCACCTCCTCCTGTCCCGCACGGACGCCCTCGGGCACACGACGCGCTTCGCCTATGACGAGGAGGGCCGCCTGACGCGGGTGATCCGCCCGGACGGCCGTGAGACCAGGGCGGAGTACAACGCCCTCGGCCTGCCGGTGCGGGTGACCCGGGCCGACGGCCGCACCGTCCTCACGACGTACGACGACGCCGGCAACCGCACCTCGGTGACCGCCCCGGACGGCACGGCCACCCGCTTCACGTACGACGCCCGCAACCACCTGTCGTCGGTGACGGACGCTCTCGGCCACACCACCACGGTGCACTGCGACGCGGCGGGCCTGCTCCTCTCGGTGACGGACCCCCTCGGCGGGACGACCACCTACGCGCGGGACGCGTTCGGCCGCCCCGTCGCGGTCAGCGACCCCCTGGGCCGCACCACCCGTCTCACCTGGAGCGTCGAGGGCCGCCTCCTGCGCCGTGCGAACCCCGACGGCACCGAGGAAGCCTGGACCTACGACGGCGAGGGCAACTGCCTGACCCACACCGACGAGATCGGCGGCGTCACGGTCTCCGAGTACGGCGACTTCGACCTCCTTACCGCCCGCACGGACCCCGACGGCACCCGCCACACCTTCACCCACGACACCCAGCTCCGCCTCACCAGTGTCACCAACCCCCAGGGCCTCACCTGGCACTACACCTACGATCCGGCGGGCCGCCTCGCCACGGAAACGGACTTCGACGCCCGCACCCTGGCGTACGAGTACGGCGCGTCGGGCCTCCTGACCGCCCGCACCAACGCGCTGGGCGAGCGGACCACCTACGCGCACAACGCACTGGGCCAGCCGATCCTCAAGAACGCGGCGGGCCTGGTCACCACCTACGCGTACGACGTCTTCGACGGCCTGGCGACGGCGACCTCGCCCGACTCCACCGCCGTCTGGCAGCGCGACGCCGCCACGGGCCGCCTCCTCTCGGAGACGGTGAACGGCCGCACCGTCACCTACGGCTACGACGCCCTGGGCCGCCGCGCCACCCGGACGACCCCCGCCGGCTCCACGTCCCACTGGACGTACGACGCGGCGGGCCGCCGCACCTCCCTCACCACGGCGGGCCGCACGCTCACCTTCGAGCGGGACGCGGCGGGACAGGAGCTGACCCGCACCCTGGGCCCGTCCCTGTCCCTCACGCACGAGTACGACGTGACGGGCCGCCGCACCGGCCAGTCCGTCATCGGCCAGGACGGCCGCACCCTCCAGCGCCGCGGCTACAGCTACCGCGCCGACGGCTACCTGACCGGCATCGACGACTCCCTCACCGGCCCCCGCACCTTCACCCTGGACCCCGCGGCCCGCGTCACCGGCGTCGACGCCTCGAACTGGTCGGAACGCTACGCGTACGACGAGACCGGCAACCAGACGAGCGCCGGCTGGCCGGCCGGGCACCCCGGCGCGGAAGCCCAGGGCGACCGCACCTACTCGGGCACCCGCCTCACCCACGCCGGCTCGATCCGCTACGAACACGACGCGCTGGGCCGCGTCACCCTCCGCCAGAAGACCCGCCTCTCCCGCAAGCCGGACACCTGGCGGTACGAGTGGAACGCGGAGGACCGCCTGACCGGCGTCATCACCCCGGACGGCACCCGCTGGCACTACACCTACGACGCCATGGGCCGCCGCACGTCCAAACGGCGCCTCTCTCCCGCCGGCGCGGTCGTCGAAGAGACCCTCTTCACCTGGGACGGCACGACCCTCTGCGAGGAAACGAGCGGCCAGGTCACCCTGACCTGGACCCACCAGGGCCTGCACCCGGTCACCCAGACGGAACACATCGACCAGCCCGAGGTCGACGACCGCTTCTTCGCGATCGTCACCGACCTCATCGGCACCCCCACCCACCTCCTGTCCGAGGACGGCACCACGGCGTGGCACACCCGCACCACCCTGTGGGGCACCACAACCTGGAACCGCGACGCGACGGCCTACACCCCCCTCCGCTTCCCGGGCCAGTACTACGACCCGGAATCCGGCCTCCACCACAACTACTTCCGCACCTACGACCCAGAAACAGCCCGCTACCTCTCCCCGGACCCCCTGGGCCTGGCACCGGCTCCCAATCCGGCGACCTACGTCACTAACCCCCACACCGGGTCCGACAGCCTCGGATTGGCTCCCGACGGCTGCCCCGAGCGCGGTCCGTACGAATTCAGAGAGGCCAACCCGGCCCACCCCCCTAGCCCCACCCTTACCGACGCCATGCGCGCCGCACCAAGCGGTTCCTACATCGACTGCTCAGAAATATCGGCATTCATCGAGCGTCGAGCCAACGGAGAAGGTAGAATAATTCATTACATCACCCCGAGTGGAGAGATACGAACCCCCGAAGCAGGCGGCACCCGAGTCGAGGATTACGTATTCCACGAGGTATACACCGACGGGCGATACGTATACGACCCAACCCTCAGCCGGGACCCGATACCCCTCGGCGACTACGAACGGGCACTGCGTTACGAGAATGAAGACAGGGTGGTGCGGAGAGAAGGTCCCTTCAAGAGCCAGCCTCGCGGACGGGAGTGGCGGTGACGACCATCGGCGACACCAGCGGACCCAGGCAGGGCCGCGCAACCCGCGCGAAGGCGATTCTCGGCCGATTCGCGCCATTGGCCTGGTTTCGGACACCCGCCGAATTCCATCCTCATTTCGGGTATGCCCAAGTGGCCCACCTGGGATGGCGCTTCGACGAGCCTCACGAGGAATTCAAGCCGATATTCGAAGCCGCAACTCGCAATGCACCTCAGAACACGACGTGGACTTTCGGCGTACAGAAAAACTGGCTCATACTCCCCGAACGCCTGGCTCGCGAGTCGATGCGGTCCGGAGGAGACTTCGGAATGGCCCAGCAGATCATCACGGAAAATGACCAGGATTTCTGCATGGCGACCATAGCGGATCTCGAATTGATCCTCGACGCTCTTGATCAGGCGGCCCCTGGGCGGGCAGGGGCTCACAGCGTTGACGCATGAGCCACCTGTCAGTGGCGGCCGTTAGGTTCCGGGTATGTCGATCAACGCACAACTGCGCGACTCGGTGGGGCTGCCGGGTGGGGACGCGCTGGTCAATGGGTTTGCCTTCGAGGGCCGGAGCGGCGGGGCTCGGCGGGCGTTGCTGCGGAACGGGCAGGAGCTGGAGGTCTACGACCTCGACGAGCTCTTCGGCGGTGAGCGGGCCCCGGGGGCCGTCTTCGCGTTGCCCTGGCCGGGGTGGGACCGGGGGGTCCACTCCGTCAGCCCCGACGGATCGTTCGCGGTGTTCTCCGGGCAGCGCGCCGTGCGGGCCGTGGGCGTGGGCGGGGAGGTGCTCTGGGAGTACCGGCACGGGTGCTGGGGGCCCGAGCTGGGGCATCCGCACAGCGGGGACGAGCAGCAGGTGTGCCAGGGGCTGGAGCACGGGTCGTGCCGGGTCTCGGACGACGGCCGGCTCGTCTGGGCGCACGTCGTGACCGGCTCCGGGGCCGAGGACTGGCAGGAGTACTGGGCCGTCCTGGACGCCGCGGACGGGCGGGAGCTGGCGCGCCTGCCGCTGGACAGCGCGACCGCCGGCTCGCACCACCTCTCCCACCCGGACGGGATCCACATGGGCCTGTCCATCGGCATGGGCCAGGACGGCATCCTGCTCCACTGGGCCCGCTGGGACGGCGAGCAGCTCACCGCCTGGGACCTCAACGAGACCATGGACCGGATCCTGATCGACGTCCACCCGGGACACCACGGCTTCCTCACCATCGAGCACTACGGGTCCGACCTGGAGCTCCACGCCCTGGACGGCGACGTCCTCGCCACGGGCGAGCCGGAGGCCGACGAAGGCGAGGACGAGGACCCGCCCGGCTGGGACTACGGCACCGGCTTCGTCGACGCCGTCACCGTCATCGCCTCGACCCTCGACTCCGAGGAAGACCCGGACCGGGCCGGCCACTGGCTCCTCGACGCCGCCACCCTGGAGATACGGGGCCGGCTCGCCTATCCGGACGGCCCGGCCACCGGATACGTCCGCCCCCTCGGCGACGGCACCTGGCTGACCTACGACGGCGCGACGCAGACCCTCAACCGCTGGAGCGCGGCCGCGGCTTGAGCGCGGGTCATGTGGGGATCCTCGCGTGGAAGGCGCGGCGGTAGGCCGTGGGGGAGATGCCGAGGGTGGTGGTCAGGTGGTGGCGGAGGGCGGCGGCCGTACCGAAGCCCGACTCGGTCGCGACGCGGTCCACCGGGAGGTCCGTCGTCTCCAGCAGGCGGCGGGCGTGGTCGACGCGCCGCTGGGTCAGCCACTGGCCCGGCGGCATGCCGACCTCCTCCACGAAGCGGCGGCAGAAGGTCCGTACGCTCATCCGGGCGTGCTCCGCCAACTCCCGCAGGAGCAGGGGGCGGTGGAGGTGTTCGACCGCCCAGGCGCGGGTCGCGGCGGTGGTGGCGGAGGACGGCTCCGGCATCGGGCGTTCGATGTACTGGGCCTGCCCGCCCTCCCGCCACGGCGGGACCACGCACAGCCGCGCCACCCGGTTGGCCACCTCGCTGCCGTGGTCACGGCGCAGCAGGTGCAGGCACAGGTCCACCCCCGCGGCCACCCCCGCCGCCGTCAGGACGCGGCCGCCGTCCACGAAGAGGACGTTCTCGTCGACCTCGACCTGCGGGAAGGCCCGCTGGAAGCGGCCGGCCTGGTTCCAGTGCGTGGTGGCGCGCCGCCCGTCGAGCAGGCCCGCGGCGGCGAGGACGTACGAGGCCGTGCAGATCGAGACGATACGGGCGTGGGGCGGCAACAGCGCCAACGCCTCGGCCAGTTCGGCCGGGAGCCACTCGCCGGGCTCGTCCGGCCCGCCGCAGGTGAAGGGCGGGATGACCAGCGTGTCGGCGGTGCGCAGCGCCTCGCTGCCGTGGGACACGGTGACGGTGAAGTCGGCGCTCGTCGCCACCGGGCCGCCGCCGGCGCCCAGGCCGCAGGTGACCACCTCGTACAGCGGCTCGCCGTCGGGCCCCTCGGCCGTGCCGAAGATGCGTACCGGGATGCTCAGTTCGAAGGGGTAGACGCCCTCCAGCGCCAGGACGGCCACGCGGTGGGGGGTCTGCTGCTGCATGGCAAGATTCTTTCAGATGCTGACATTCTTGCCACTCGTTCAGGCCTGCGGCGTGCGGAAACCTTGATCACGAAAGGGGGCGGACGGCCCCCGCGGAGAAGGGGGACGGCGCGATGCGCGCAGTGGCTCAGGACGGGTTCGGCGGACCCGAGGTGCTGAAGGTCGTCGAGGTGGAGCGGCCGCGGCCGGGGCCGGCCGAGGTGCTCGTACGGGTGCACGCGGCCGGGGTGAACCCGACCGACTCCTGGCACCGGGCCACCGGCGGCCTGGCCGGCGAGGTGATCCGGCTCGGCTGGGACGTGTCGGGCGTGGTCGAGGAGGTCGGCCTCGGCGTCACCACCCTCGCGCCCGGCGACGAGGTGTTCGGCATGCCGCGCCACCCCGTCCCGGCGGGCACGTACGCGGAGTACGTCACCTCCCCCGCCCGGCACCTCGTCCGCAAGCCCGCCGCGCTGAGCCACGTACAGGCCGCCGCGCTGCCGCTGGCCGCGCTCACCGCCTGGCAGGCCCTGGTGGACACCGCCGGACTGCGCCCGGGGCAGCGGGTGCTGGTCCACGCGGCGGCGGGCGGGGTCGGGCACCTGGCCGTACAGATCGCCAAGGCGCGCGGCGCGTACGTCATCGGCACCGCCCGCGCCGCCAAGCACGCGTTCCTGCGCGCGCTGGGCGCGGACGAGGCCGTCGACTACACCGCCGTCGATTTCGAGACCGCCGTCGAGCCGGTCGACGTCGTCGTCGACGCGGTCGGCGGGGCGTACGGGCCTCGCTCGCTGCGCGTCCTGCGGCCCGGCGGGATCGTGGTCTCCCTGGCCTCCCCGGCCGAGGCCCGGCTCGCGGACGAGGCGCGGCCGCTGGGGCTGCGGGCGGCGTTCATGGCCGTGGAGGCCGATCAGACGGGAATGCGGGAGATCGCGGCGCTGGCGGAGGCCGGGCTGCTGCGGCCCGAGATCGAAGCCGTGCTGCCGTTGGAACTGGCCGGAAAGGCCCATGAGTTGAGCGACGGGGGACGGACCACGGGCAAGATCGTTCTCACTGTCTCCCCCGCGGACCACTAGGAGTTGCGTACGCACGACGTGACGTGAGGGGCGGCGCCCCGGAGGAGCTGCTGAAGGTCCTCCTGGGCGCCGCCCGGGGTGAGTACGGGGTCAGGGGCAGCTGATGCGGATGTCGCCCGGGTCGGTGGTGCAGGTGTCGGTGTTGTAGCCGCCGTTGGCGGTGTCGTTGCCGGAGACCCCGTCGACGGTGTCGAGGCGGTCGCTGCCGTAGTAGCCGGTCAGGGTGTCGCTGCCGGTGCCGCCGATGAGGGTGTCGTCGCCGAAGCCGCCGTCGACGTTGTCGTTGCCGGGGCCGGCGTAGACCGTGTCGTTGCCGTAGCTGGACCTGACGGTGTCGTTGCCGCTGAGGGCGCAGATGACGTCGTTGCCGTAGCCGCCGGTGAGGGTGTCGGGGCCGCTGGTGCCGGTGATCGTGCAGCCGTGGGCGTTGTTGACGGTGCTGGTGGCCGTCGCCGTGTTGTTGCCGGTGGCCGGGTCGGTCTGCGCGGCGGAGGCGGTGGCGCGGTCGGAGAGGGTGCCGGTGGCGCGGGGTTCGGCGACGAGCCTCACCGTGGTCTGGGCGCCGGGGGCGAGGGTGCCGAGGGTACAGCCGGCGCTGGTGGCGGTGAGGGTGCAGGTGCCCTGGCCGGGGGTGGCGGACAGGAGGGAGCCGGGGCCGGTGAGGGTGTCCGTCAGGCTGACGCCGGTGGCCGTGGTGGTGGTGCTCGTGTTGGTCACCGTCACGGTGTACGTGGCCTGGTCGCCGATGCTGACGGAGGCGGGGCCGGTCTTGGTGACGGCGAGGTCCACTCCCGGCGGGGGCGGCGGGGTGGTGACCTGGTAGCGGACGAGGCCGCGGTCGTCGCCGGTGTTGCCGGAGACGACGATCTTGCCGTCGGACTGCAGGGCCACCGCGGTGGCGCTGTCGAAGTAGCCGTAGGAGACGTCGGTGGTGACCTTGCCGCCGGTGCCGAAGCCGGTGTCCAGGGAGCCGTTGGTGTTGTAGCGGGCCACGCCGAAGTCGGCCTGGCTGATGCCCGCGGCGACGATCTTGCCGTCGGTCTGGAGGGCCAGGTCGGCGCTTCCGTCGAGGGTGTTGGTGCCGAAGTCGGTGGTGAGCTTGCCGTCGCCGTCGAAGGCGGCGTCGGGGCTGCCGTCGGTGTTGTAGCGGGCCAGCGCGAAGTCGAAGCCGCTGTTGCCCGCGGCGACGATCTTCCCGTCGGGCTGGATCTTGACCCCGTTGGCGACGCCGGGCCCGGCGAAGGCCGTGGTCACCTTGCCGTCGGTGTCGAACGAGGTGTCGAGGCTGCCGTTCGGCTGGTAGCGGGCCAGCGTGAAGTCGGAGGCGTTGGAGGGGTAGTTGTAGCCGGAGCGCCCCGAGATGACGATCTTGTCGTCGGACTGGAGGGTCACGTCGTACGCGGTCGCGGCGCCCCCGGCGAAGGAGGTGGTCACCTTGCCGTCGCCGTCGAGGCTGGGGTCGGGGCTGCCGTCGGTGGCGTTGTAGCGGGCCAGTGCGACGTCGGAGCCGCTCATGCCCGCGACGACGATGGCGCCGCCCGGATGGAGAGCGATGGCGAAGGCCTCCTGCTGGCCGCCGGTGCCGAAGTCGGTGAGGAGGAAGCCGTCGCCGTCGAAGGAGGTGTCGAGGCTGCCGTCCGGGTGGTAACGGGCGACGGTGAATGCCCCGCCGGAGTCGGGTTCCGCGCTGTAGCCGGCCACGACGATCCTGCCGTCCGGCTGTACCGCCACCGCGTTGGCCACGTCGTCGCCGCCGCGCAGGTCGGTCACGATCCTGCCGTCGCCGTCGCCGTCACCGTTGAAGGTCGGGTCGAGGCTGCCGTCGGTGTTGTAGCGGGCCAGCGCGAAGTCGGAGTAGCCGCCGGCGGCCGGGACGGTGAGGCCGACGGTGACGATCTTTCCGTCCGCCTGGAGGGCCATGTCGCGGCTCTCGTCGTAGCCGCCGCCCCCGAAGTCGGTGGCGACCCTGCCGTCACCGTCGAAGGTCGGGTCGAGGTCGCCCGGTGCGGCCAGCGCGGTCGCGGGCAGGGCCAGGACGAGCGCCAGGCCTGCGGCGGCGGCCGCGACCGCGTTGCGGCGCAGCGTTCTCCTGAGGCCGGAGACGAGGGTGGGCCGGGGATCGCACCCGGCTGGTGATGTGAAGGTGGTGGCCGTGGATACGGCCGTGGAGGGGGAGGAGGAGATGGATGTGGACGGGGACGTGGACATCGAGACCCTTCGTCTGCTCACCGCCGACATACAGCGGGCCGGCGGCTCCCACTGGACAGGCCACAGCCTGTTGGGGCCGCCGCGGCCGGGCACGTGCGGCGGGCCGCGCTGGGCTCACTGGAGGGCCGTGATCCACCCCATCGGGTGAGCGTCGCGCCGGCGGGGGGCCGGGCAGGTCATCGGGAGGCCATACCGGCGACCTGCTCCAGGAACGGCTCCAGTGCCGCGCGCAGGGCCGCCGGCTGGTCGTAGTGGACGTAGTGGCCGGCGTCCGGGATCTCGGCGTACTGGCCGGCCGGGAGGACGCGGACCATCTCCTGGGCCTCGGCGCGGCCCAGCTCGCCGTCGAGGGCGCGGACGACGAGGGTGGGGCAGCGGACCTTGGCCAGCTCCTCCCAGTGGGCGTCGTGCACCCAGGTCTCGCGGGCCGTCAGCATCTGGCGGCGGGAGAAGAGCGGGCGCCAGCCGTCGGGGGCCTGGTGCATCACCTCGGCGAAGAAGGCGCCGCGGCCGGGATCGGGGCGCTCCACCCGGGGGTCGTCCTCGCCGAACCAGCGGCGGGCGGCGTCCTGCGTGGGGAAGGGCAGCGGCCAGCGGCGGAACCATTCCTCCCACTCCTGCTGCGAGGCCTCGCCGAGCGCGGAGGCCCGCATGTCGCAGATCACCAGGGCCCGGACGAGGTCGGGGCGGCGCGCGGCGAGCTGCCAGCCCGTGAGGGCGCCCATGGAGTGGCCGATGAGGATCACGGGGCCCAGGCCGAGCTGCTCGACGGCCGCCTCCGCGTCGGCCACGAAGGCCTCACGGCCCAGGGAAGGGCCCGGGACGTGCGTCGCCGGGTGCTCGCTCCGGCCGTGCCCGCGCTGGTCCAGGGCCACGACGCGGCGGTGCTCGCCCAGCCAGTGCGCGGTACCCGCCCAGTGGAGGGCCCGGCCCATCAGGCCGTGCAGTAACAGGACCGCCGGTTGCAGGGGATCGGCGGGCGGATCGCGGAACTCCCAGGCGGCCAGTCGGACGCCGTCGGCTGCAGTGACATCGATGCGCTGGACCACCGAGGTGCACCCCCTTCGCTCCCGGCCAGACTATCGAACCCGCATTCGAAAACGGGCGTCTCGCCGACAACACCGCTCTTTCGAGTGACCTTGCTCAAGGATTGACCGCCACTGCCGATGGAGATCCTTTCAGCAGGGAGGCGGGCCGCTCGGGGAAGACGGTCCGAAGGGGATGACCTTGAGAGCTCGGGGCTCCAGGTCAGCTAGGGGAGGACCGGTCCCGGCGCCGCGAGGCGCCGGGACCACTCGTCTTCCGGGGCGGGTGCGATCGGGGCCCCGCCCGCGTCAGCGCTCGGCGAGGACGTCAGCGCTTGGCGACGAACACGTGCGAGGCGATGTCGGCGTCCAGCTCCGCGGCTTCGCCGCCGCTGCCGACCAGCACCCCGCCCGGGGACTCCGTCACGCTCACCACGGAGCCGGGCTGCACGCCCGCGCGCCGCAGCGTGTACATCAGCTGGGCGTCGGTCTGGATCGGCTCGCCGATCCGGCGGACGACCACGGTCTTGCCCTCGCTGCCCGGGTCGAGCTCGGACAGGCTGACCATGCCGGCCTCGATGAACGGGTCCGCCTCGGCCTTCTCGCCCAGCTCCTCCAGACCCGGGATCGGGTTCCCGTACGGCGACTCGGTCGGGTGCCGCAGCAGCTCCAGCACGCGCCGCTCCACCGCCTCGCTCATCACGTGCTCCCAGCGGCAGGCCTCGGCGTGCACCTGCTCCCACTCCAGGCCGATGACGTCGACCAGGAGGCATTCGGCGAGCCGGTGCTTGCGCATCACACGCGTGGCGAGCTTGCGGCCCTCGTCGGTCAGCTCCAGGTGCCGGTCGCTGGCCACCGCCACCAGGCCGTCGCGCTCCATGCGCGCCACCGTCTGGCTCACCGTCGGGCCGCTCTGGTCCAGCCGCTCGGCGATCCGGGCGCGCATGGGGACCACGCCTTCCTCTTCCAGCTCGAGGATGGTGCGGAGATACATCTCCGTGGTATCGATCAGTCCGGACATTCGTGCCCCTCGGATTGCGTGCGCTGGCCCTGTCCCCAATTCTGACGCATCGGGCCGACAACCGTCCCGCGCCTGACGTCAAGGCATCTACGGGACATCTGCCCGGAGCGCCGGGCCACCACCCCGGAGGCGCGGTGCGCGGGGCTCCGGGCCGCGGATTGACGTCCGTATTGACACGTCCTTGGTCCAGACCGCACGGTGAGCGGCGGACACCGACGACGCACCCACCGCACTCCACCCTGGAAGGGCCTACGGCGTATGAGCGAGAGCAAGCTGGCCGGGCAGTTCTTCGACGCCGCCATCGGGCTGCTGGAGCGGGTGCGCGACGAGGAGGGCGGACGGATCGCCGAGGCCGGGGCGGCGATCGCCGAGGCCGTGGCGACGGGGCACCGGCTGTTCGCCTTCGGCGCCGGACACTCCTCGCTGCCCGCGCAGGACGTGGTCTACCGGGCCGGCGGGCTGGCGCTGATGAACTTCCTCGCCGTACCCGGCACGGCCGGCGTCGACGTCATGCCGGCCACGCTGGGCAGCGCGCTGGAGCGGGTCGACGGGCTCGCCGGAGCGGTCCTGGACAGCAGCCCGGCCTCCGACGGGGATGTGCTGGTCGTCATCTCGCTCTCCGGGCGCAATGCACTGCCGGTCGAGATGGCGATGAACGCCCGGGCGCTGGGCCTGACCGTGATCGGCGTGACCTCGGTGGCGTACGCGACGGAGACGAAGTCGCGGCACGTGTCGGGGACCTTCCTGAAGGACCACTGCGACATCGTCCTCGACAGCAAGATCGCGGTCGGCGACGCGGAGCTGACGGCGGACGGCATCGACGCGCCGTTCGCTCCCGCGTCGACGGTGGTGACGAGCGCGATCATGCAGGCGGTGATGGCGGCGGCCGCCGGGGAGCTGGCCGCCCGGGGGGTGGAGCCGCCGCTGCTGCGGTCGGGGAACGTGGACGGCGGGCACGAGTGGAACGGCCGGGTGATGCGGGAGTACGGCGACCGGATCTTCTTCCGGCACTGACCCTCACCTGACCGGCACGTCGCCCTGCACCCCTGGCTGCTGGGCGGCCAGGTCGAGGTCGGCGGCCACACGGGCCGCCACCTCCTCCGCGTACGCCGCGTCCGGGTGGGTGAACGCCGGACGGGAGGGCCCGCGGACGAAGGTCAGGATGCCCACGGTGCGGCCGCGGCTGCGCAGCACCGTGCACAGCGCGTGCGCCGCCCCCGGTGGCCACTGCCGGGCCCGCGCCCACCCCACCGCCGCCTCGCTGCCCGGCGCCCCCGGCGCGCTCGCCCGGACCGGGCCGATCCGGTCCAGCGCCTGGAGCGCCGGGTGCGCCGCCTCGTAGCGGACCGGGATCGCCCCCGGCCCGGGCAGCAGGAGGGCCAGCCCCGACGGGGACACCGCCGAGCGGACCAGCCGCCGCCCGTCCGCCGCCAGTACGTCGACCAGCGCGTGCTCCGCGAACCCGGCCAGCGCGAAGTCCAGCCGTACGGCCGCCGCCTCCGCCGGGTCCGGGCACTCGGCGGCGGCCCGCCCCGCCCGGTGCAGCTGGTTGGACCGGAACCGCACCTGCCCGGTGTCCAGCTCGGCCTGCCGGGCCTCGGTGACGTCCTGGAACAGCCAGCCCACCCCCAGCGGCACCGGCTCCTCCGCGAGCGGCGAGGCCAGCCGCAGGAACCCGCACCGCCAGCAGCGCCGCCGCTCCCCCTCCGGGGTCCGCACCGACACCCACAGCTCCACCGGCCCCGGCGGCGCCCCCTCGGCCAGTACGTGCTGGAGCGCCCCCTCCAGTTCCTCGACGCCCTGGGACAGCAGCTCGCCGAGCGGCCGCCCGAGCAGCGTCGTGCGCCCGGACCCGAAGGCGCGGGCGGCGTGCGCGTTGACCACGGCCGGGCGCAGGTCCACGTCGACGAGGACGACTCCCCAGGAGGCGTCGTCCATCAGGGCCTCGCTGAGGGCGATGGAGCGTTCGAGGTCGATCTGGGCGTGGACCTCGCTGAAGGCGCAGTAGACCCCGGCCGGCTTCCCGTCGGCGCCCGGAACCCCGGCGGACTGGGTCCGTACGAGGATCCGCCCGCCGTCCTTGGTCAGTAAGGCGAACTCGTGGACCTGCCGGCCCGGCGCGTCCTGCGCCGACATCAGCCGGTCCTGCACGTCGTCCGCGTCGGCGGCGCGCACCGCCCAGCCCGCGAACCCCCTCCGGCCCACCGCCTCGGCGGCGCTCCAGCCGAGGATCCGCTCGGCCTCGCGGTTCCAGTGGGTGATCACGCCGTCGGAGTCGAACGCGCACAGGGCGGCGTCCATCCCGTCGAGCAACGCTGCGAGCAGATCGTCGGTGGTCTCACTACGTCCGAAAGCACTCACCTGGCACCCCCTGCAGGTGTTCGCGTGTGCGGCACGTCAGATCATTGAACTGGAACGTGACCCAGGCCACACCCGCTTCCCGGAATCCTCCCGGAATGTCCGGTGCGTAAATGGGTTGAGGCTCTCCGGGAGGCGGCCTAGGCTCTGCCGTACACGAGAAGGGAGGTGGTTCCCGAAATGTACGGAAACCGGACGCGTGAGGTGGCTGCGGGCTAAGGGCCCGTCGTCAGCAACGCACCCAGTGCGGTGCCCGGCGGAAGCTAGCCGCCCGGTGCCAATCCCAAGCAGTCACCCGACCCGCGGGCTCGCCGGTACGTCCGGCCGGCTCCTCTCACTGCAGGAGAGGAACCCGAGCCCGCGGGTCGCCTGCGTTCTCCCCAGCCCCTCGCGGGCCCTCAAGGGCAGAGGCGCTCGACCCGCCACTCGTCCCCGTCGAGGACGTACCGCAGCCGGTCGTGCAGCCGGTTCTCGTGCCCCTGCCAGAACTCCAGCGCGTCGGGCACCACCCGCAGCCCGCCCCACTCCGGCGGCACCGGCACCTGCTCGCCCTCCGGGTACCGCTCCGCCAGCTCCGCGTAACGGCGGTCCAGCTCGGCCCGCGAGGCGATCACCCGGGACTGCTCGCTCGCCCAGGCACCCAGCTGGGAGCCGTGCGGCCGGGAGCGGAAATAGGCGGCCGTCTCGTCCCGGCCGATCCGGGCGGCCCGGCCGGTCACGATCACCTGGCGGGCGATGGGATGCCAGGGGAAGAGCAGCGAGACGAACGGGTTCTCGTCGATCTCGCGCGCCTTGCGGGAGCCGTAGTTCGTGAAGAAGACGAAGCCCCTCGAATCGAACTGCTTCAACAGGACGGTGCGGGAGCTGGGGCGGCCGTCGGAGGTGGCGGTCGAGACGACCATCGCGTTCGGCTCGAAGAGGTCCGAGTCGGCGGCCTCCTGGAACCACCGGGCGAACTGCGCCATCGGCTCCTCGGCGAGAGCCGCCTCCTCGACGATCTCGGAGCGGTACTGCTTGCGCATGGCGGCGGGGTCAATGTCCTGATCGGTCACACGGTCATCCTGCCGCAGCAGCGCGACGGCGGGTGTGCCGTATGTCACGCTTCCGAAGGCCCAGCGGAACGGACACACTCTTGGGGCCGGTCCGAGGGTCCCCGCACGGATGACCTTCGGCCGTGCCGGGCATCAACGGTGATGACCGCGCCGGACCGCGAATCACGCCGGGAGCCGCGCGTGTTCGCACTATCTGAGGGAGCCGCCTGATGTCCGACTTCGTACCCGGACTCGAAGGGGTCGTCGCGTTCGAGACAGAGATCGCCGAGCCCGACAAGGAAGGCGGATCGCTCCGCTACCGGGGGGTGGACATCGAAGACCTCGTCGGCCACGTCTCCTTCGGGAACGTCTGGGGCCTGCTGGTCGACGGTGCCTTCAACCCCGGCCTGCCGGCCGCCGAACCCTTCCCGATCCCGGTCCACTCCGGTGACATCCGCGTCGACGTCCAGTCCGCGCTCGCCATGCTCGCACCCGTGTGGGGCCTGAAACCGCTCCTCGACATCGACGTGCAGACCGCCCGCGACGACCTCGCGCGGGCCGCCGTCATGGCCCTCTCGTACGTCGCCCAGTCCGCCCGCGGCCAGGGCCTGCCCATGGTGCCGCAGCGGGAGATCGACAAGGCCGAATCCGTCGTCGAACGGTTCATGATCCGCTGGCGCGGCGAGCCCGACCCCAAGCACGTCAAGGCCGTCGACGCCTACTGGACCTCGGCCGCCGAGCACGGCATGAACGCCTCCACCTTCACCGCCCGCGTCATCGCCTCCACCGGCGCCGACGTCGCCGCCGCCCTCTCGGGTGCAGTCGGCGCCATGTCCGGACCGCTGCACGGCGGCGCGCCCTCCCGCGTCCTCGGCATGATCGAGGAGATCGAGCGCACCGGCGACGCCGTGGCGTACGTGAAGAAGGCCCTCGACAAGGGCGAGCGGCTGATGGGCTTCGGCCACCGCGTCTACCGCGCCGAGGACCCGCGCGCCCGCGTCCTGCGCCGCACCGCCAAGGAGCTGGACGCCCCGCGCTACGAGGTGGCCGCCGCGCTGGAGAAGGCCGCCCTGGAAGAACTGCACGCGCGCCGCCCCGACCGGGTGCTCGCGACCAACGTGGAGTTCTGGGCCGCGATCATGCTGGACTTCGCGGAGGTCCCCGCGCACATGTTCACGTCCATGTTCAGCTGCGCCCGTACGGCCGGCTGGTCCGCGCACATCCTGGAGCAGAAGCGCACGGGCCGCCTGGTCCGGCCCTCGGCCCGCTACATCGGCCCGGGCCGCCGGGACCCCCGTGACATCGAGGGGTACTCCAACATCACGGACATCGCCTCCACGGGCTGAGTCCCCTCACGTGCCGGTGGGCGCCGCACCCCTCGCGGGGGTGCGGCGCCCTTGCGCGTCTTACCCCAGGACGGTGTCGACGATCCGGGACCACTGGGCGACGACCCGGTCCCGGCGGGCCGTGTCGTCGGTCAGGACGTTGGCCAGGCCCAGGCCGCGGGCCATGTCGAGGAGGCCCTGCACGGTCTCCCGCACGCCCGGCACCGACTCGTCCGCGCCCAGCAGCTCGACCGCGATGCGGTGGGTCTCCCGGCCGACCCGGGCCTCCAGCTCCGTGACCTGGGGGCGCAGCTGCTCCTCGTTGGAGGCGGCGACCCACAGCTGGAGCGCGGCCCGGAACAGTGCCCCGGTGTACAGGTCGACCAGGGCCTCGACGACCGCCGGCCGGGGGGCCGGGGCGGCGTGGAAGAGCTCGCGCAGGGCGGTGGAGCGTTCCTCGGCGACGTACTCGACGGCGGCCGTGAACAGTGACTCCCGGGTGGGGAAGTGGTGCTGGGCCGCACCGCGCGAGACGCCCGCGCGTTCGGCGACGACGCCGACGGTGGAGCCCGCCCAGCCGTGCTCGGCGAGGCAGGAGACGGCCGCCTCCAGGAGGTGGCGGCGGGTGACCCGGCTGCGGGCCTGCTTGGGGACGGCGCCGGTGGCGGGGGCGGCGGGGCCGGGGGCGGCGCCGGCGCCGGTCAGCGTACCCATGACGGGTCCCGGCGCTCGAAGCGGGCGGTGATGCCCTCGCGGGCCTCGTCGGAGGCGAAGAGCCGCGCGGAGAGTTCCATCAGGCGCTCGCCGTCCCGGTCCAGGGCCTCCCGTACGCCGGCGGCCACCATCGCCTTGGTCTCCGCCAGGGCCTGCGGGGAGGCCTTGCGCAGCCCGTCGAGTACGGGCGCGAGGGCGGTGTCCGGGTCCCCGTCGGTGTGCAGGGTCAGCAGCCCTATGCGGGCGGCCTCGGCGGCGTCGAAGGGCTCGGCGGTCAGGAAGTAGCGGGAGGCCGCGCGGGGGTCGAGGCGGGGCAGCAGGGTCATCGAGATCACGGCGGGCGCCAGCCCGAGGTGGGTCTCGGTGAAGGCGTACGAGGACTGCGGGCCGGCGACGGCGATGTCACAGGCGCCCAGCAGACCGAGGCCGCCCGCACGGACGTGGCCCGTGACGCGGGCGACGACCGGCTTGGGCAGGGCGGTGAGCTCGCGCAGGAGGGCGAGGAGGTCGGCGGCGTCGCAGGGGGACTTCAGGTCGGCGCCGGCGCAGAAGGTGTTGCCGGTGTGGGTGAGGACCACCGCGCGGGTGCCGGGGTCGGCGCCCGCCCCGGCGAGCCCGGCCCGCAGCTCGGCGACGAGCTGCGCGGAGAGCGCGTTGCGGTTGGCCGGGGAGTCGAGGGTGAGGGTGGTGATGCCGGTCGCCTGGGCGGCGTGCACGAGTGGGGCCATGTTTCCTCCGGAGGCTCTACGAACGGGGCGGCATCCTCCCGGCCGTCCCCCCGGGGGGAGGGTACGCGCCACCCCCCACCCACCTGGGCCCCATTCACCCGGTCGTGGCACCCGCGCCCTGGCCGGGCGTTGTGCGGGGTCGGGGGTGGCCGGGGTGGCCAGGTCCTTGCAGGCCGGCCAAATCCAGCCTCGCCGGCGTGGTCAGTATGACTTCGGGAGGCGCAGCGTCTGGTGGGAGACGAAGTTGAGGATCATCTCCCGGCTGACCGGAGCGATCCGGGCCACCCGGGCCGCCGTGATCAGGGACGCCAGCCCGTACTCACGGGTGAGCCCGTTCCCCCCAAGGGTGTGCACGGCCTGGTCCACCGCCCGAACGCACGCCTCCCCCGCCGCGTACTTCGCCATGTTCGCCGCCTCCCCGGCCCCCAGGTCGTCCCCCGCGTCGTACAGCCGCGCAGCCTTCTGCATCATCAGCCGCGCCAGCTCCAGCTCGATGTGCGCCGCCGCCAGCGGATGCGCAACGGCCTGGTGGGCACCGATCGGCTCCTGCCACACCTGCCGGGTGCGGGCGTACTCCACCGCCCTGCCGAGCGCGTACCGCCCCATCCCGATGGCGAACGCCGCCGTCATGATCCGCTCCGGGTTCAGCCCCGCGAACAGCTGCAGGAGTCCCGCGTCCTCGTCTCCGACCAGCGCTTCGGCAGGGAGGCGGACCTCGTCCAGGACCAGTTCGAACTGCTTCTCCGCCGCCTGGAGTTCCATGTCGATCACGGAGCGGGAGAAGCCGGGTGCGTCGCGGGGGACGATGAACAGGCAGGGCTTCAGACGGCCCGTACGGGCGTCCTCGGTGCGTCCCACGATCAGCGTGGCGTCGGCGATGTCCACGCCGGAGATGAACACCTTGCGGCCGGTGAGGACCCACTCGTCGCCCTCGCGCCGCGCGGTGGTGGTGATGCGGTGGGAGTTGGAGCCGGCGTCGGGTTCGGTGATCCCGAAGGCCATCGTGCGGGTGCCGTCCGCGAGGCCGGGCAGCCAGGCCCGCTTCTGGGCCTCGGTGCCGAAGCGGGCGATGACCGTGCCGCAGATGGCCGGGGAGACGACCATCATCAGGAGCGGGCAGCCGGCCGCGCCCAGTTCCTCCAGGACGATGGAGAGTTCGGCGATCCCGCCGCCCCCGCCCCCGTACTCCTCGGGCAGGTTGACCCCGAGGTAGCCGAGCTTGGCGGCGTCGGCCCACAGTTCGTCGGGGTGGCCGCCCTCACGGGCGACCCGGGCGAGGTAGTCGCGGCCGTAGCGCCGCCCGAGGGCGGCGACGGCGGAGCGCAGGGCCTGGTGCTCTTCGGTTTCGGTGACGGCGGGGCTCATGACGGCGTTTCCTCCTGGACTACGGCGAGCAGGGCGCCGAACTCGACCTGGTGGCCGGTGGCGGCGTGGAGCGCGGTGAGCGTGCCGGAGGCGGGGGCGAGGATGCGGTGCTCCATCTTCATGGCCTCCAGCCAGAGCAGGGGCTGCCCGGCGGTGACGGCGGAGCCGGGGGCGAGGCCCTCGGCGACGCGGACGACGGTGCCGGGCATGGGGGCGAGCAGGGACCCCGGTTCGGTGCGGTCCTGGGGATCGGGGAACCGGGGGACGGGGAGCAGGGTGTGGGCGCCGAGGGTGGAGTCCACGTAGACGGTGTTCGATTTGTGTTTCACGTGGAACGTGCGCCGGACGCCGTCGACTTCGAGGGTGACGAGGGTGGGTGTGGCGGCCAGGACGCGGACGCCGGGTCGGTCGACGGGCCGGTACTGGACCTCGTGCTCGGCGCCGTCGACCGTGTAGCGGCGGGTCTGCGGCTGGGAGCGGAGGTTGCGCCAGCCTCCGAGGCGGGCGGTGAGCGGGGCGTCGGGGGCCGGGGCCGCTTCGGCGAGGGCTGCGGCGAGGCAGGCGAGGGTGGGGTCGGGGACGCCGTCGGTGAGGGTGTCGAGGTGGCGGTCATAGAAGCCGGTGTCGAGCCGGGCAGCCGTGAACTCCGGGTGGCGCAGGGAGCGGACGAGGAGCTCGCGGTTGGTGGCCAGGCCGTGGATCCGGGCCCGGGAGAGGGCGTCGGCCAGGACGCGGACGGCTTCGGCGCGGGTGGGGGCGTGGGCGATGACCTTGGCGAGCATCGGGTCGTAGTGGACGGAGACGGTGTCCCCGGCCGTGAACCCCGTGTCGACGCGGACGTGCTCCGGCAAGGAGAGGGTGTGCAGGACGCCCGTCTGCGGGCGCCAGTCCCGGGCGGGGTCCTCCGCGTACAAGCGGGCCTCGACGGCATGGCCCGAGGGCTGGGGCGGGACGGGCGGCAGGGCTTCGCCCTCGGCGATGCGCAGCTGGAGGGCCACCAGGTCGAGGCCGAAGACGGCCTCGGTGACCGGGTGTTCCACCTGGAGGCGGGTGTTCATCTCCAGGAAGTACGGGCGGCCGTCGGCGCCGACGAGGAACTCCACCGTGCCCGCGCCCCGGTACGAGACGGCCCGGGCGGCGGCCACGGCGGCGGTGTGGAGGCGTTCGCGGAGGTCCTGGGGGAGGGCGGGGGCCGGGGCCTCCTCGATGACCTTCTGGTGGCGGCGCTGGAGGGAGCAGTCGCGGGTGCCCAGCGCCCAGACGGTGCCGTGGGCGTCGGCGAGGACCTGCACCTCGACGTGCCGGCCGCGCTCCACGTACGGCTCGGCGAACACCTCGCCGTCGCCGAACGCGGACAGGGCCTCGGCGCAGGCCGCGTCGAGGGACTCCTTGAGGGAGTCGAGGTCCCGTACGACGCGCATCCCGCGACCGCCTCCGCCCGCCGCGGCCTTCAGCAGCAGGGGCACGTCCGCGGCGGTGGCCGTGGCGGGGTCCACGGGCTCCAGCAGTGGCACTCCGGCGGCCCGCATGAGGTCCTTGGCCCGGGTCTTGGAGGCCATGGCCTCGATCGCCGCGGGCGGCGGGCCGACCCAGACCAGGCCGGCGGCCTCGACCCGGCGGGCGAAGTCCGCGTTCTCGGAGAGGAAGCCGTACCCCGGGTGGACGGCGTCCGCGCCCGCCGCGCGGGCCGCCCCGATCAGCAGGTCGGCGCGCAGATAGGTGTCGGCCGGCGCGGCCCCGGGCAGCCGGACGGCCGTGTCGGCCGAGCGGACGTGCAGGGCGTCGGCGTCGGGGTCGGAGTGGACGGCGACCGTGGCCAGGCCCAGGGCGCGGGCCGTACGGAAGATCCGGACGGCGATCTCGCCCCGGTTGGCGACGAGGAGGGAGGTGATCGGGTTCGTCATGGGCGGGCTCACATCCGGAAGACGCCGAAGCCGCCACGGGCGCCCTCGACGGGGGCGTTGTGGACGGCCGACAGGCACAGGCCGAGGACGGTACGGGTGTCGCGCGGGTCGATGACGCCGTCGTCGTACAGCCGCCCGGACAGGAACATGGGGAGGGACTCGGACTCGATCTGCGCCTCGACGAAGGCCCGCATCCCGGCGTCGGCCTCCTCGTCGTACGGCTGCCCCTTGGCGGCGGCGGACTGCCGGGCCACGATCGAGAGCACGCCCGCGAGCTGCTGCGGTCCCATGACGGCGGACTTGGCGCTGGGCCAGGCGAAGAGGAACCGTGGCTCGTAGGCGCGGCCGCACATGCCGTAGTGGCCGGCGCCGTAGCTGGCGCCGATGAGGACGGACAGGTGCGGGACCCGGGAGTTGGACACCGCGTTGATCATCATCGAGCCGTGCTTGACGATGCCGCCCTGCTCGTACTCCTTGCCGACCATGTAGCCGGTGGTGTTGTGGAGGAACAGGAGCGGGATGTCGCGCTGGTTGGCGAGCTGGATGAACTGGGCGGCCTTCTGTGATTCGGCGCTGAACAGCACGCCCTGGGCGTTGGCGAGGATGCCGACCGGGTAGCCGTGCAGGGTGGCCCAGCCGGTGACGAGGCTGGGGCCGTAGAGGGGCTTGAACTCGTCGAAGTCGGAGCCGTCGACGATGCGGGCGATGACCTCGCGCGGGTCGAAGGGGGTCTTCAGGTCCGGCGGGACGATCCCGAGGAGCTCCTCCGCGTCGTACAGCGGCTCGGCGGCGCGGGGCGGTTCGGGGTACGGCTTGCGGTGGTTGAGCCGGGCGACGATGCGGCGGGCCTGGCGGATGGCGTCGTACTCGTCGAGGGCGTAGTGGTCGGCGAGGCCGGAGACGCGGGCGTGCATGTCGGCGCCGCCGAGGGACTCGTCGTCGCTCTCCTCGCCGGTGGCCATCTTGACGAGGGGCGGACCGCCCAGGAACACCTTGGAACGGTCCTTGATCATGACGGTGTGGTCGGACATCCCGGGGATGTACGCGCCGCCGGCGGTGGAGTTGCCGAAGACGACGGCGACGGTGGGGATGCCGGCGGCGGAGAGGCGGGTGAGGTCGCGGAAGATCGCCCCGCCGGGGATGAAGATCTCCTTCTGGGAGGGCAGGTCGGCGCCGCCGGACTCGACGAGGCTGATGCACGGGAGCCGGTTCTGCAGGGCGATCTCGTTGGCCCGCAGGGCCTTCTTGAGGGTCCAGGGGTTGCTGGCGCCGCCGCGCACGGTCGGGTCGTTGGCGGTGATGAGGCACTCGACGCCCTCGACGGTGCCGATGCCGGTGACCATGGAGGCGCCGACGGGGTGGTCGCTGCCCCAGGCGGCGAGCGGGGACAGTTCGAGGAACGGGGTGTCCGGGTCGAGCAGCAGCTCGACCCGTTCGCGGGGGAGCAGCTTGCCGCGGGCCCGATGGCGGGCGGTGTACTTCTCCCCGCCACCGGCAAGGGCCTTGGCATGCTCGGCGCCCAGCGCGCCGAGCCGCTCCAGGGCGGCGGCACGGGCCTGCGTGTACTCGGGGGCGAGGGGGTCGACGGCGCTACCGAGACGGCTCATGAACGGGTCCCCTCCGGGGCGGGTGGCGTTGGGGGCGGTGCCCCGGTGGTGGGGGCGGGTGGCGTGGGGGGCGCGGCCCCCGCAGCGGGGGTGGATGGCGTCTGGGGCGCCCCGGCGGCGGGCGGCAGGTGCGTCGCGTCGGCCCGAGCCGGAGGGTGGGCCTCGTCGGCCGGGGCCGGCGGGAGGAGGTGCGTCGGGATGTCGGCGTGGCGGGCGCGGAGCCATTCGCCGAGGGCCTTGGCCTGGGGGTCGAAGCGGTGCCCGGAGGCGACCCCGTCGCCGAGGATCCCGGCGACGGTGAAGTTCAGTGCCCTGAGGTTGGGCAGGTCGTGGCGGGCCACGGCCAGGGGGGCGGTCTCGGGCAGGAGGGTCTGGAGGGCCTCGACGGTGAGGGTGTCGCGGAGCCACTCCCAGGCCGCGTCGGTCTCGACCCAGACCCCGATGTTGGCGTCACCGCCCTTGTCCCCGGACCGGGCCCCGACCAGCACCCCGAGGGGGGCCCGGGTGGTGGGTCCGGCGGGCCGCCCGGGCCCTGCGGGGCTCTCCCCCACCCCACCCCTTCCCGAAACCGGGGCTCCGCCCCGGGCTCCTCCCCGGGGCTCCGCCCGAGACCCCTCGGGGGCTCCGCCCCCGGCCCCGCCGACGGCGCGCACGCCAGCCGGGTCGGCCGGCGCCGACGAGGCCGGGGCGAGGAGGATCGGGGCGGAGCCGCGGGATTCGGGGAGGGGTGGGGTGGGGGGATTCGAGCGGTCGGGGCCGACCCGTAGGCGGGTGCCGTTCGGTAGGACCACCGTGTGGGGGACCCGGGGCGCCGGGATCGTGGTCGACGTGAAGACCCCGTACGGCTGGGCCGGCCCCGGCGGGGAGGTGACGTGGAAGCCCGGGTAGCTCGCCAGGGCCAGTTCGATCGCCGCCCCCGTCAGGCCGCGGCCCACCCGGTCCGGCGACGGGTCGCGGACCACCAGCCGCAGCAGGGCGCTCGCCGTCTCCTCCGTGTCCGCGTCCGCGTGGTCGGTGCGGGCCAGGGTCCACGTCACGCCCGCCACCCCCGCCAGGGCCTCCGCCAGCTGCTCGCGCACCAGCGCCGCCTTCGCCTCGACGTCCAGGCCCGTCAGGACGAAGACGACCTCGTTGCGCCAGCCCCCGACCCGCGTGACCCCCACCTTGAGGGTGTCCGGCGGCGGCTCCCCCACGGTCCCGCTGATCCGGACCCGGTCCTCGCCGTCCGGGGTCAGGCGGACCGTGTCCAGGCGGGCGGTGACGTCGGGGCCCACGTACCGCGCGCCCTGGGTCTCGTACAGGAGCTGGGCGGTGACCGTGCCCGGGGAGACGAGCCCGCCCGTGCCGGGGTGTTTGGTGACGACCGCCGAGCCGTCCTCGAAGACCTCCGCCAGCGGGAAGCCGGGCCGGCGCACGTCGTGGGCGGTGAAGAAGGCGTAGTTGCCGCCGGTGGCCTGCGTACCGCATTCCAGGACGTGCCCCGCGACCACCGCCCCCGCCAGCCGGTCGTACTCCTCGGGCCCCCAGTCGAACCACCAAGCGGCCGGCCCGCTCACCAGCGCCGCGTCGGTGACCCGGCCGGTGACGACCACGTCCGCGCCCGCTCGCAGGCAGGCCGTGATCCCGGCGCCGCCCAGGTAGGCGTTGGCGGTGAGCGCGCCCGCGCCCGTCACCGCGTCCCCGTACGGCATCAGGTCGTCGCCCTCGACGTGCGCGACGCGTACGGGCACCCCCACCTTCGCCGCCAGCGCGCGCACCGCGTCCGCCAGCCCGGCCGGGTTCAGCCCGCCCGCGTTCGCGACGATCCGCACGCCCCGCTCGTGCGCGAGCCCGAGCCCCTCCTCCAGCTGCCGCAGGAAGGTCTTGGCGTAGCCGAGGTCCGGGTTCTTCAGGCGGTCGCGGCCGAGGATCAGCATGGTGAGCTCGGCGAGGTAGTCGCCGGTCAGGACGTCCAGCGGGCCGCCGGTCAGCATCTCGCGTACCGCGCCCAGCCGGTCGCCGTAGAAGCCCGAGGCGTTGCCGATGCGCAGCGGGCGCCGGACCGTCACCGCTCCCCCCGCGGCTGGCGGCCGGCGCCGGCCGGGCCGGCGAAGGCCTGGGCGATGTCCAGCCACCGGCCGGCGTCGGGGCCGGAGGCCGTGAGGGCGAGGTCGGCGCGGTGGGCGCGCTGGGTGACCAGCAGGCAGAAGTCCAGCGCCGGGCCCGTGACCCGCTGCCCGGCGTCCTCGGGCCCGTACGCCCACACCTGCGCCCCGTCGGGAGCGGTCAGCTCCACCCGGAACTCCTCCCGCGGCACCGCCAGTCCGCGCACCGCGTACGCGTAGTCCCGCGCCCGTACCCCGATCCGCGCGACGTGCCGCAGCCGGGCGGTCGGGGCCCGGCGCACGCCGAGCGCGTCGGCGACGTCCTGGCCGTGGGCCCAGGTCTCCATCAGCCGGGCACTGGCCATCGAGGCGGCCTTCATCGGCGGCCCGTACCAGGGGAACCGGGCGTCGGGCGAGGCGGCGGCGAGGGCCCGGTCCAGCGCCTCCCGCCCGGCCCGCCAGCGCGCCAGCAGCTCGGCGGGCGCCAGCCGGGCCCCTTCCTCGGCGCCCTCGTCGACGAAGGACTCCGGCGCCTTGAGGGCCACTTCCACCTCCCGCGCGAACCCTTCGGCGTCGGTGAGGGCGAGCAGTGCGGCCCGGTCGGTCCAGTGCAGGTGGGCGATCTGATGGGCGACGCTCCACCCCTCGGCGGGCGTCGGCCGCGCCCACTCGGGTGCCGCCAACTCCCCTACGAGGGCGTCGAGTTCACGCCCCTCCTCGCGGAGATCGGCGAAGACGGCGACGACGGACGGCTCGGGCACGGCGTGCTCCCCTCTCGGCGTGAGGCGAACTCTGACAGCCGCAAAGGAAACAATCAAGCACGCTTGCATGATTTTCATTCGGTCCCGTCCGTTTCCCGCCACCCGGCCAACCGGCATCCGCCGCACGGGACTTGACCACGCCCGCCCCTTCCCCGAGGCCCGCGGGGCCGCCGCCGACGCCCACCCCCACGGCGCGTTCCGGCCGTACGCCACGAGCCCCCGAACACGCCCCGCGCGCCGCGCCGATACTGGGGGCGCCGCCCGTACCACCGGAGCAGAAGCAGCGCACGCACCCCCCGCATCCGAACACGTCCCTGCCACGCGACGACGAGACGACGAGGATGATCCGACGTGAACCCAGCTGCCCACTCCCTCTACCCCGAACTCGACGCGACCGCCCTCACCGCCTTCGCCGCCGCCCTCGAAAGCGGCGAGCCCGCCGGCCTGCCGCCCGCGCGCGCCGCCGAGGTCGCGGCCGTACGGGCCGTCGCCGTCTTCAGCCGGGGCAAGGTGACCGGCGCCGAGGGGGACCTCCTCGACGCCGCGCTCTGGCGGCACACCGGGTCCGGGCCGCGCCCGGTGGTCGTGATGCCCGCGCCGTGGACGGACCTGGGCTGGCTCGCGTACGCCGTCCAGGCGTCCCGGTTCGCGGTGCGCGGCTACGACGTCCTCGCCTACAGTCCGCGCGGGTTCGCCGCCTCCGAGGGCCACGCCGACTTCGCCGGGCCGCTCGACGTGACCGACGGCCGACGCGCCCTGGACCACCTCCTGGAGCGCGCCGCCGGGCCCGTCACCCGCATCGGGTTCCTCGGCGTGTCGTACGGCGCCGGCATCGCGCAGCTCGTCGCCGCGCACGACGCCCGGGTGGACGCGGTGGCGGCGCTCAGCGGCTGGGGCGACCTCGCGGAGGTGCTCCACGAGAACGCCACCCGCCGCACCGCCGCCGCGCACGCCCTGCTCACCGCCTCCCCGCGGGCCCGGCTGAGCGCGCCGACGCAGCGCGCCCTGGAGAACGTCCTCGCCCACCGCGACACCCGGGAGGCCCTGGCCTGGGCGGAGCAGCGCTCACCGTTCACGCACGTCAAGGAGCTGGGCCGGCGTCAGGTGCCGGTCTTCTACTCGCACGCCTGGCACGAGACCCTCTTCCCCGCCCACCAGGTGCTGAGGACGTTCCAGGAGCTCACCGGCCCCAAGCGCATCGACCTGTCCATCGGCGACCACTGCGTCCCCGAGACGACCGGCCTGCCGGGGCTGCCGAACCGGATCTGGACGGACGCCCACCGCTGGTTCGACCACCACCTCCGCGGCCTCGGCAACGGCATCGACGAGGAGGGGGAGGTGCTGTCGGAGGTGATGTGGAGCCGGGCCCTGGAGCCCTCCCCCACCTGGTCCGCCCTCACCCGCCGCATCCGCCGCCTGCACCTCACCGGCACCGGCGAACTGGCCGACGAACCCGACCCCGGCTGGGCGGCGGTCGTGCTGTGCGGGGTCGAGGCGCCGGTGACCGTGGCCGACGAGATCGCCCGCTCCGGGTACGCGGAACTGGCGGGCCGGCCGAAGCCCTACCCGGAGGCCGCCGCCATGGACCGCACGGCCGCCGCCGTGTGGACCGCCGCCCCGACGACGGCCACCACCCGCCTGCGCGGCACCCCGCGCCTGCGCGTCACCTACCGCGCGGCCAATTCCGGCTCCACCTTCGTCGCGTACCTCCTGGACCTGGCGCCCGACGGCTCGGCCCGCCTGATCACGCACGCCCCGTTCAGCGACCTGGACTCCCCGCCGGACAGCCTGATCAGCGCGGACATCGACCTCCAGCCGACGGCGTACGACCTCCCGCCGGGCCACCGCGCCCTGCTGGCCCTGACCCCCAGGGACCCCTTCTACGCCGACGCCAACCTGCCGCGGGCGACCCTGTCGTTCACCTCCCCGGAGCCGACGCCGTCGTATGTGGAGCTCCCGGTGGGGTGAGGCGGTTTGGTGGTACGTCGGCACGTGGGGGCGGGCTTTTCCCCCCGCGAGGCGCCGGGGGCGGGGCGGTGGCTGCCCACCCGCCGCGGGGGGCTACGGGGGGGGCGGGGGTGGCACAGTGCGGCGGGGGTGGGGGGTGGGGGACCCCGCCGGGCGGGAGCGATGGGCGGGGCGGGGCCGGGGGTGGGCCGGGTCCCGGTGGGGCGGTCTCAGGGAGGGGTTGGGGTTTTCCCGTCAGTCTCATCGTCCTTCCGTGTCGGGCCGGCCTGTCAAGGGCGCTCCTTCGTCGCGTCGCTTCGCGATGGCCTT
>NZ_JBEZWL010000078.1:0-35211 GCF_040648015.1 Streptomyces sp. NPDC029216
GTGCGGGGATCGGCCCCAGACGGGCGGCGGACGCCGAAATCTGGGCAGCGCGTAGCGATCTGGGGCGTCGGGCGGGCCCTGGTCCGGAATCAGGACGATGAGGCCGCCGGATGCCCGGTCTGCCGGGCCCGGCCCGCTCGCCTCATCCCTGAGGGAGCCGGATGGTCAATGAACAACCGTCCCGTTCCTTTGGGGTTTTCCCGGCAGTCTTCGGCTTTTCGTGGCGGGTCGGTCTGTCAAGGGTGGCCGAAGGCCATCGCGAAGCGACGCGACGAAGGAGCGCCCTTGACAGGCCGTCCCGCCACGGAAGGACGATGAGACTGACGGGAAAACCCCAACCCTTCTCTGAGACCGTCCCACCGAAACTCCGCCATCCCCCCGACCCCCCGAAGGGGAGATGGCGGCGAGCCCCTAAACCCGTATCAGCTCCACCCCCGCCCCCTCGAACGCCGCCGCCAAGGGGGCGCTGAGGGCGGTGTCCGTGACCAGGGTGTGGACCGTGGTGGTGGGGCAGATGCGGGCGAAGGCGCGGACGCCCAGTTTCGTGGAGTCCGCCGCGACCACCACGCGGCGGGCGCGGGTGCACAGGAGGCTGTTGACGGCCGCCTCGTCCTCGTGGCGGGTGGCCGCGCCGTCCGCCGGGTCGAAGGCGTCGACGCCCACCACCGCCGTGTCCACGGTGAGCTGACCGAGCGTCTGCTGGGCCAGCGGGCCGGTGAGTTCGTACGACTGGGGGCGGGCCACCCCGCCCGTCAGCACGATCTTGAACTGGGGCCGGATCACCAGTTCGCCCGCGATGTTCAGGGCGTTGGTCACCACGGTCAGCGCGGGGGAGCCCACGGCCAGGTCCGGGCGGGCCGCGAGGGCGCGGGCGACCTCCGTGGTGGTGGTGCCGCCCGTCAGGCCGACCACCTCGCCCGGGGCGATCAGCTCCGCGACCGCCTCGCTGATCCGGCGCTTCTCGGCGGCGCGCCGCGAGGTCCGGTAGCGCAGGGGGAGTTCGTACGAGACGCCGTGCGGGACGGCCCCGCCGCGCGTGCGGACCAGCAGCTGCTGCTCGGCCAGCTGGTCGAGGTCGCGGCGGATGGTCGCGGCGGACACGCCGAGCGCCTCGGCGGCCGGCTCCACCTCCAGCCCGTCCCGCTCCACCAGCAGATCCAGCAGTCTCTGCCAGCGCTCCGTGCGGGTCATGGCGCCCTCCCGTGTCGTCCCCGTACCGTCTCGGTACCGTCCCCGGGCCCGTCCCCGGCCCCGCCGTCGAGATTAACCCAGCCCAACACCCTGTGGATGCTTGAAGTTGCGCGAAACAGGCCGCTACCTTGCAGGAACACGCACCATCACCACGCAGGAACCGCCAGGATGACGCATCCAACGCGCAGGGAGCCCGCATGAGTCACGTCGCGTACGAGTTGGCCACGCAGCCCGAGAGCTGGGAACGGGCCGCCGAACTGGCCCCCGCTCACCGGGCGGTGCTGCCGAAGCCGGGGGAGCGTACCGCGATCGTCGGGTGCGGGACCTCGTACTACATGGCCCAGGCCGCCGCCGCGCTGCGCGAGGAGGCCGGGCAGGGGGAGACCGACGCCTTCCCCGCCTCGGAGTTCCCCCGCCACCGCCGCTACGACCGGGTCGTGGCGCTGACCCGGTCCGGGACCACCACGGAGGTGCTGGACCTGCTGTCCGGGCTGCGGGAGGCCGGGGTCCCGGCCACCGCCGTCGTGGGGGACCCGGACACCCCCGTGACCACCCTCGCGAACGAGCTCGTGGTGCTGGACTTCGCCGACGAGCGGTCCGTCGTCCAGACGCGCTTCGCCACCACCGCCCTCACCCTGCTCCGCGCCCACGTGGGCGCGCACACCCCGGCCGTGGTCGCCGACGCCCGGGCCGCGCTGGCCGAGCCGCTGCCCGCCGGGCTGGAGGGCCGGGGCCAGTTCACCTTCCTCGGGCGGGGCTGGAGCGTGGGCCTCGCCCATGAGGCCGCGCTCAAGATGCGCGAGGCCTCCCTCTCCTGGGCCGAGGCGTACCCGGCGATGGAGTACCGGCACGGCCCGGTCAGCGTGACCGGCCCCGGCTCCGTGACCTGGTCGCTGGGCGGCACCCCCGAGGGCATCGCCGAGCAGGTCCTGGGCACCGGCGCCGAGTGGGTGGACGGCACGCTCGACCCGCTCGCCGAGCTGGTGCGGGTGCACCGGCTGGCCGTGGCGGTCGCCGCGGTGCGGCAGCTGGACCCGGACGCGCCCCGCAACCTGACCCGTTCGGTGATCCTCACCAGCGGTGAGGGGGCGGTCCGATGACCCTCGCCTCCGCCGGGGTCCTCGTCGCGGAGGCGGCCGCCGCCGGACGGGCCGTCGCCGCCTTCAACGTCATCACCCTGGAGCACGCCGAAGCCGTGGTCGAGGGGGCCGAGCGGGCCGGTCTGCCCGTCATCCTCCAACTCAGCGAGAACGCCGTGAAGTTCCGGGGCGGGGCCCTGCTGCCCATCACCCGGGCCGCAGCCGCCTGCGCCGAGGCGGCGCGGGTGCCCGTCGGGCTCCACCTCGACCACGTCAAGAGCCCCGACCTGCTGCGGCAGGCCGCCGACGCCGGGTTCGGCTCCGTGATGTACGACGCCGCGCACCTGCCCTACGCCGAGAACCTGGAGTCCACCCGCTCGGCCGCCGACTGGGCCCACGCGAACGGGCTGTGGATCGAGGCGGAGCTGGGCGAGGTCGGCGGGAAGAACGGGGCCGCCCCGCTGGACCCGCACGCGCCCGGTGCCCGTACCGACCCGGACGAGGCGCGGCGGTTCGTCGCCGACTCGGGGGTGGACGCCTTGGCCGTGGCCATCGGCAGCACCCACGCCATGACCAGCAGGACGGCCTCCCTCGACCACGCCCTGCTGGCGCGGCTGGCCAAGACGGTGGACGTGCCGCTGGTCCTGCACGGCTCCTCGGGGCTGCCGGACGGGGAGCTCGCGGCGGCGGTCGCGGGCGGCATCCGCAAGGTCAACATCGGTACCGCGCTCAACGTGGCCATGACCGAGGCGATCCGCACGCACCTGACCCCGGCGGACCCCCGCCCCTACCTCACCGCCGCGCGGGCGGCGATGGCGGCGACGGCCGAGGCCATGATCGCCGTACTGAACTGACGCCCATGCGCAGCAGGTCGACGCCCGGCTCCGGCCGGGCGTCGGCGCGTGCCCGCCGGCCGGCTTCCCACCCCTTCACCCTTCCCAATTCCTGTAACGGGTTCTACTCTGACCGCCGCCGTCCCAGCGACCGGCTGGAGCGCGAGGATCCCGGAGGGGCCGTGCACCTCGAATACACGCCCGAGCAGCAGCAGTTGCGCGCCGAGCTGCGTGCCTACTTCGCCGAGCTCGTCCCGCAGGACGTCTACGCCCGCTACGAGGACCCGGCCGCGCAGAAGCGCTTCTACCGCGAGACCATCCGGCGCCTCGGCGCGGACGGCTGGCTGGGCGTCGGCTGGCCGAAGGAGTACGGCGGGCGCGGCATGTCGCCCATGGACCAGTTCATCTTCTTCGACGAGGCCGCGCAGGCCGTCGTCCCGCTGCCGCTGATGGCGCTCAACACGGTCGGGCCGACCCTCATGCAGTTCGGTACGGACGAGCAGAAGGCGTACTTCCTCCCGAGGATCCTCTCCGGCGAGATCGACTTCGCCATCGGTTACAGCGAGCCCGACGCCGGCACCGACCTCGCCGCCCTCAAGTGCAAGGCCGTCCGGGAGGGCGACGAGGAGACCGGTACCTACGTGGTCAACGGGCAGAAGATCTGGACCACCAACGGCGACACCGCCGACTGGGTCTGGCTCGCCGTCCGCACCGACCCCGAGGCCCCCGCGCACAAGGGCATTTCGATGCTCCTGGTCCCGACCTCCGACCCCGGCTACTCCTGCACCCTCATCAACACCCTCGCCTCGCACGACACCACCGCCAGTTACTACGAGGACATCCGCGTGCCCGCGAGCCGCCGCGTCGGCCGGGAGAACAAGGGCTGGCGCCTGATCACCAACCAGCTCAACCACGAGCGCGTCACCCTCGCCGCCCACGGCACGATGGCCATCCGCGCCCTCCACGACGTCCAGCGCTGGGCGGCCGGGACCAAGCTCGCCGACGGCCGCCGCGTCATCGACCTGTCCTGGGTGCGCGGCCGCCTGGCCCGCACCCACGCCCGGCTGGACGCCATGAAACTGCTCAACTGGCAGATGGTGAACGCCGTCCAGTCCGGCACCCTCACCCCCCAGGACGCCTCCGCCGTCAAGGTCTACGGCTCCGAGGCGCGCCGGGACGCGTACGCCTGGCTGATGGAGGTGGTCGGCGCGGCCGGCGCCCTCAAGGACGGCTCGGCGGGCGCGGTCCTCCACGGCGAATTGGAACGCGGCTACCGCAGCGCCGTGATCTTCACCTTCGGCGGCGGCAACAACGAGATCCAGCGCGAGATCATCTCGTGGATCGGCCTGGGCATGCCGAGGGTCCGCCGCTGACGGCCTGTGACTACAGGAACGGCCGGTGGAGGGGCAATGACAGATGCGACGTCGATCTCCTGTGCCGGACAGGGAGTTGGGTCAACTCTCGACCAGCCCTGGACGAGGAGCCCCGCCCGTGGATTTCGCGTCGGTGTCGTCGGCCGTGTCGATGCCGACCGGGCCTCGGGGAAGCAGCCGGTCCAGCCAGGTGGGCAGCCACCAGTTGGCCCGGCCGAGGAGTGTCATGGTCGCCGGTACCAGCACCATGCGTACGACCGTGGCGTCGATGAAGATCGCGGTGGCCAGGCCGAGCCCGAACATCTTGGTGGAGGGGTCGTCGGCGACGGCGAAGGACAGGAAGACCGCCACCATGATGAGGGCGGCCGACGTGATGATCCGGGCGGTGCCGGAGACGCCCTCCACGATCGCCGTGCTGTTGTCGCCGGTGCGCACGTACTCCTCACGGACGCGCGCGAGGAGGAACACCTCGTAGTCCATCGACAGGCCGAACAGGATGGCGAAGAGGAACATCGGGATGAACGACACGACCGGAACCGTCGCTTCCAGTCCGATGAGCGCGCCTCCCCAGCCCCACTGGAAGACCGCGACCATGATCCCGTAGGCCGCGCCGATGCTCAGCAGGTTCAGCAGCACCGCCTTGAGCGGTACGACGACCGAGCGGAAGACCAGCATCAGGAGAAGGAACGAGAGCGCCAGCACGGCGGCGATGAACACCGGCAAGCGCTGACTGGTGCGTTGGCCCACGTCGGACAGGGCCGCGGCGGCGCCGCCGACGTGGGCCCTGGCCGGGCCCTCCCCGATCGCCGTGGGCAGCACCTCGGTGCGCAGCCGGGCGATGGTGTCGGCCGTGGCCTTGTCCTGAGGGCTGGTGGTCGGGAACACCACGAGGGTCGCGATGCCGGTGGCCCGATCGATGTGTGTCGGCGCGACGGATGCGATGCCCGGATCCGCCGCGACCGTGGTGACGAGACGGTCCACCACTCCCCGATCGCCGGAGGGGTCCGCGGCGATGACGAGGGGACCGTTGGTGCCCGGGCCGAACCCCTCGGCGACGAGGTCGTAGGCGCGGCGTTCAGTACGGCTCTGCGGCAGTGAGCCGTCGTCGGGCAGGCCGACGCGCAGGCCGAGCACGGGCAGCGCCGCCGTCAGCAGCAGCCCCGCCGCGCCGACCGCGTACAGCACCGGGTGCCAGCTGACGTGGCCGATCCAGCGCCCCCACCCGGCGGCGGAGACGGCGCCCGCCGCCGTGTCCCGCCGTCGGTCGGTTCGGCCCGGCCGCCCGGCCCGAAGAGCCCGGACGATCCGGCCGGCCCGGCCCAGCCGCGGGCCGGCCGCGCCGAGGAAGGCCGGCAGTAGCGTCACCGACGCGAGCACCATGGTCAGGACGACGATCGAAACTGCCAGGCCGCCCACCGTCATGAACGGCACGTTCGCGACCGCCATACCGAGGATCGATACGACGACGGTGCCGCCGGCGAAGACCACGGGCCGCCCCGCCGTTGCCACCGCCCGTCCGGCTGCCTCGTGTGGATCGAGCCCGCGCGCGAGGTACTCCCGGTGTCTGGCGAGCACGAACAGCGCGTAGTCGATGCCCACTCCGAGCCCGACCATGCTGCCCAGGACCGGTGCGAAGGCGGGGACGTCCGTCACCCCCGCCAGTACCGTCATCGTGGCAACGCCGACGGTCAGCCCGAAGACCGCCATGCCGATCGGGAGCGCGGTGGCGACGAGCGAACCGAACGCCAGGAACAGGATCGCGGCGGCGGCAAGGATCCCGATCAACTCGCTTGCGCCGCCGTCGGGATCGGAGAAGGCGTAGAAGAGGCTCCCGCCCATCTCGATCCGCAGGGGCAGCTCGGCGCGCAGCCGGTCGCCGAGATCGACGAGGGCGTCGAGGTCCTCGGCCGACAGCCGGCTCTGGTCGGGGTACTGCACCCGGACGACCGCGATCCGTCCGTCGGCCGAGACGAGTCCGCCGCGCACGGCGGTGTCCCGGCCTGCGCCGAGTGCCTGCGCCGGGTCGCTCGTGCCGAGCACGTGCGGCAGCCGCTTCACCTCGGTCTGCAGCCGCGTGAGAGCGGTGCGCGCGCTGTCGCTGTCGAAGAAGGTCGCACCGCCGTCGCGGGGGGTGACGACGACCTGGGCGGTCATCCCCTCCTGACCCGTGCCGGCCCGCTCGATCAGTTCCGCGGCCCGTTGGGAGTCCAGTCCCGGAGCGGTCATCGAGTCCGCGGTCCGCCCGCCGAAGGCGAGGGCGGCGAGGACGGCAAGCACGGCGGCGAGCAGCCATGCCGCGATCACCCGCCAGGGATGGCGGGCGGCGCTTGCGCCCAGGCGCAACAGGGCTTTCGAGAGCATCGGGTCCTCCAACCACCTCGGCGGCCGTCCTTGTACGGCCGCCGATGCCGAGGCTCCTCGCCACGGCGCTCCGCGGCATCGGCCCGCGGGCCGCGGATCCCTCGGCCCCGGGGCGGAGTGACGACCCGTCCTTTCGGCCGATGCGCGGCACGCCGCGGCCCCTAGGCTGGGAACCGTGCTCCGAGACGACCTGCGAACCCTGTGGACCGAACCCCGGCCGCCCGACGCGCCCGCCCGGGTGTGGCGGGACTGGGCGCTGCTCACCGCGGGCCTTGCCGGTGTGGCGCTGGAGGCCACCCTGCGCGAGGACGTCGTGTGGCGGCCGGTGGCGGTGGTCCTCGCCGTATGGCTGTGCCTGCTGCCCCTGTGGCGCCGGACCCGCCCGCTGGCGATGGTGACGCTGGCGTTCGGCTCGGTGGTCCTGCTTCCGGTGGCCTCGCTCGTCGGCGCACCGCGCGAGCCCGTCGGCCTGTACACCGGCGCGGTCGTGCTCGTGCTGGTGTACGCGCTGCCCCGGTGGGGATCGGGACGCGAGACCGTGCTGGGCGGCGCGGTGATCCTCGCGGCCGGCGTGCTTTGTTCCGTCACGGACGAGACCCCGGTCTTCGAGAACGTCGTGGGCCTCGCCTTCCTGCTGCTGCCCGGCGTGCTCGGGGCTGCCGTGCGGTTCCGGGTGACCGCTCGCGAGCGGCAGTTGGAGCAGGTGCGCTCCCGCGAGCGCGAGCAGCTAGCCCGGGAACTGCACGACACGGTGGCCCACCACGTGTCGGCCATGGTGATCATCGCCCAGGCGGGCCGGGTGCTCGCGGGCGCCGACCCGTCCGCCGCCGTCGAGGCGCTGGAGGGGGTCGAGGAGGAAGGGGCGCGCACGCTGGAGGAAATGCGCGCCATGGTCGCCACGCTGCGCGACCGCGGGGTCGGCGCCGAGCTGGCGCCCCCTGCCGGAGTCGCGGATCTGGAGCGCCTGGTGCGCACCCCGGGTGGTCACCTCAGGGTCGACCTGGGGCTCGACGGCGAGCTGGACGCGCTGCCCCCGGCCGTGGACGCGGCCGTCTACCGGATCGTGCAGGAGTCGGTGACCAACGCGCTGCGCCATGCGGTCGACGCGACCGAGCTCGTCGTCCGGGTCGCCGCGGAACGGCACACGGTACGGGTGAGCGTGCGCGACAACGGCCGGCGCACCGGCCGGGGTCGCGACGGATACGGACTTACCGGACTGCGCGAGCGCGCGACCCTGCTCGGCGGCACACTACGAGCCGGCCCGGGTACTGACCGGGGCTGGCATGTCGAAGCCGAACTGCCGAGAGCGAGGAGCGAGAGCGGTGTCCATTCGCGTCCTCGTCGCTGACGACCAGACGATCGTCCGCACCGGGTTGCGGATCATGCTGAACGCCCAGCCCGGCATCGAGGTGGTCGGCGAGGCCGCCGACGGGCGGGAAGCGGTACGTCTGGCCCGCGAACTACGCCCCGACGTCTGCCTTTTCGACATCCGCATGCCCGTACTCGACGGGCTCGAGGCCACCCGGCTGATCGCCGGCCCGGGCGTCGCCGACCCGCTGGCCGTGGTCGTCATCACCACGTTCGACCTCGACGAGTACGTCTACGGCTCACTGCGTGCCGGCGCCCGAGGATTCCTCCTCAAGGACACGGGACCGGACCTTCTGGCGCAGGCCGTACGGTCGGCGTCCGACGGTGAGGCGCTCATCGCGCCCAGCGTCACCGTCCGTCTGCTCCAGGCCTTCTCGGACCTGCCCGCCGGCCGGCCCGCGGCCCAGCCGGTCTCCCCCGTAACCGCCCGCGAGGAGCAGGTGCTCCTCGCCGTCGCCCGCGGGCTGACCAACACCGAGATCGCCGATGCGCTGCACATCAGCCTCAGCACGGTGAAGACGCATCTGGCCAGCCTGATGGCGAAACTCGGCGCCCGCAACCGGGTCGAGATCGCGATGTGGGCCTACGAGACGCGCCGTATCCTCCCCGGAACCTGAGCCGGGGCGCCGGGCGCCGGGCCATGAGCCCCCGCCCGGACTCACGGAATTGCGGCCGGCTCACGCAATGACGAGGACCTTGCCCTGGATCCGGCCGGGCCTCACCAGGGCATCGCGCTGCGGCCGCCACCGGCACCGGCGTCCGCCGTGTCATCGCTGAGGGCGGTGAGGTGCGAGGCGACCGCCACGACCCCGTCGATGCGTTCGACGAGACCGAGCAGGGGGCCCAGCTGACTCTCCTGGGGCACCCGGCCGTTCAGGGTGACGATCCCGTCGACGACGTGGACGTCGACGTTCCCGGCCGGTACGCCGAGCACGTCCGTCAGGACCTCGTGGACGCGCCGGCGTATCTCGGCGTCCGGGCGCAGGAACAGGCGCAGCAGGTCCCGCCGGGTGATGATGCCGACCAGCCGCTCTTCCACGTCGACGACGGGCAGCCGCTCGATACCGCGGCGGGTCATCAGGCGTGCCGCGTCAGCCGCGGTCTCTTCCGCGTGGACGGTGACAGCGGGTGCGGACATGATCTCACCGACCGTGAGGGACGCCGTGCGAACGGTGCCCTGCGCCGGGGGACCGGGTGAGGTGAGGGCCAGGACGTCGGTCTGGGAGACGACGCCCAGCACCCGGTCCTCGTCGTCCAGGACGGGGGCGCCACTGATGTCGTACTGGGCCAGCACCTTCGCGACCTCCTTGGCGGCCGTTCCCGGGGCAAGGGAGACCACCTCGTCGGTCATGAGGTCCGCCACCTTGATGGGGTGCATGAGGCCCTCCTGCTCCGCCGCGCCCACGGTGGGCCCGGCCGGTATCCGCTGTGTGCCACCCACCATCCGCCGCGGCGGAGCGTGCTTCGAGGGCCGAACGGCCCCGTCCGGGGACCGGAAGGGCCAACCCGGGACAGAGCCGGCCCGATGGGGACCTTTGGCCCCTCGGCGGGCCCCTGACGGCCCTCGTCCGGGCGCTCCGCGGGTGCCAGCGTCAGTGGTGGCACCCGCCGGCTTCTCGGTTGGGAGGAACCGTGGAAAGCACCATCCGTACCCCGGACACCAGCTCCGGCATCGTCGTCGGCGTCGACCCGGCCCGGGACTGGCACCTCGCGGTGGCCTGGGCCGCCGACGAGGCCCATCGGCGCCGCCTGCCGCTGCGCCTGGTGCTGGCGGTCCCGCCCCAGCACGACACGCAGCACGTCGACGGCACTCCGCAGCAGACCGCCCTGCGCCGCAGCGGTGCGGACAGGCTGGACCAGGCCGCGAGCTGGGTCAGTGACCGGCACCCCGAGGCAACCGTCGGCACGGACCTGGTCGAGGGGGTTCCCGCGCAGGTCCTGGTGGCGCAGGCCCGGTACGCCCGCCTCGTCGTCCTCGGCTCCCGGCACCTGGGCCGCGCGGCCGGGTTCTTCAGCGCCGGCTCGACCGTCGTCCCCGTGACGGCGCAGGCCACCTGCCCGGTCGTCGTCGTGGGCGACGCCGAGCACGTCACCCAGCAGCCGGCCTACCTCGTCGTGGGAATCGACGGCAGCGCGGCCGCCACCGAGGCCCTGGCCTTCGCCTTCGACGAGGCCGACCGGCGCGGCGCCGCCCTGCGGGTCGTCTGCGTGTGGCAGCCGCCGCTGTTCACGCTCAACGAGGAGGGGGCCGCCCTGAAGGCCCAGGGGCTCCTGCTGCGCGAGGCCACCGCCGCTCTGGCGGACAAGTACCCCGACGTGCACGCCACCCACGAGGTCTCCACCGGCCACCCTGTCGAGGAACTCGCCCGGATCGCCGAACACGCCCTCGCCGTGGTGGTGGGGCGCCGTGGCCGGGGCGGATACACCGGCATGAGCCTGGGCTCCGTCACCCACGGCCTCCTGCACCGGGCCCACTGCCCGGTGATCACCGTCCCCACCGGCTGACCCGGGGACCGCGCGGTCTGCACCCCAGGACGGCACCCCCAGCACTGAACGGGACACCCGCCCGAGACCGGCATTACCGTGAGAGGCGTGGTCCTCTCACCGATGACGCCGGCCGGAGGCCGGCTATGAGCACGGACGCCGGATCTGCCGGATCGCGAGTGCCACGGCTGCGGCTGGACGAACTGCTCGACGAGCTCCAGGTACGGATCGACGAGGTCCGCGGGACCCGGGACCGCCTGAACGGCCTCCTGGAAGCCGTCATGTCCGTGGGCAGGGAGCTGGACCTGCCGCAGGTCCTGCGCGGCATCGTCGAGGCCGCCGTCGTCCTCGTGGACGCCGAGTACGGTGCCCTGGGCGTGATCGGCGACGACAAGCGGCTCGCCCAGTTCCTCCCCGTCGGCATCAGCGACGAGCTGCGCGCCCGGATCGGCGACCTGCCGTCCGGCCACGGCATCCTCGGCGAGCTCATCCGCCACCCGGAAACCCTCAGGCTCTCGGAACTGTCCGAGCACCCCGCCTCCTACGGTTTCCCGGACCACCACCCGCCGATGCATTCCTTCCTCGGAGTCCCCATCCGGGTCCGCGAGGAGGTCTTCGGCAACCTCTACCTGACCGAAAAGCGCGGCGGCGCCGACTTCGACCCCGAGGACGAAGCGGTCCTGACCACCCTCGCCGTGGCCGCGGGCATCGCCATCGAGAACGCCCGCCTCTTCGAGGCGGTCCGGCTGCGCGAGCGCTGGCTGGCCGCCGGCTCCGACATAACCAGCGCCCTCCTCTCCGGCACCCCGCAGGACGAGGTACTCGGCGGCGTGCTCGAGCGCGCCAAGGACATCACGGGCGCCGACATCGGCGTCCTCTACCTCCTCGGCCCCGGCGGAGAGCTGCGCGGCTCCCTCGCACTCGGCGAGGGGGCGGAACGGCACCGCGGCATCGTCCTGCCCAGCACCGCGGGCACCCTGGCCGAAGCCGCCCTGGCCCGGGACGGCCTGATCACGGTCAGGGACGTGGCCTCCGACGAGCGGGTCACCGTCCAGCCCGAACGCTGGGAGGGCTTCGGCGCGGCCGTCGCCGTCACCGTGGGCACGAAGGAGAAGCTCAGCGGCGTCCTGATGCTGGCCCGTCGGCACGGCCGCCCGGTGTTCGCCACCCCGGAGGTCGCCGCGCTCCCCGGCTTCGCCGGCCAGGCGGCCCTCGCCCTGGAACTGGCGGACCGGCGCCGGGACGCCGAGCAGATCAGCATGCTCGAGGACCACGACCGCATCGCCCGCGACCTGCACGATCTCGCCATCCAGCGGCTCTTCGCCACCGGCATGACCCTCCAGAGCGCCCAGCGCTTCGTCGACCACCCGGAGGCCTCCGAACGCCTCGCCCGCGCCGTCGACGACCTCGACGCCACCATCAAGATCATCCGCTCCACCATCTTCGGACTGCGCGACCGCGGAACCCCCGCCACGGGCTCCAAGCTGCGCTCCCGAGCCGTCCACGCCCTGGACGAGGCCGCCGGCCCCCTCGGCTTCGCCCCGGCGCTGCGGATGGAAGGCCTGATCGACACCGACGTGCCGCCGGCCGTCGCCGACGAGGCCCTGGCCGTACTCGGCGAAGCACTGACCAACGTCGCCCGCCACGCCCGGGCCGACCACGTCGAAGTCCTGATCAGCGCGGCGGACGGCATCCTCACCGTCGCGGTGACCGACGACGGCACCGGCATGCCCGACGGCGGCCGCCGCAGCGGACTGCGCAACCTCACCGAGCGCGCGCAGAGGCTCGGCGGGCGGATGACCGTCGCGTCGCGGGGCCCGGGGGAGCGCGGCACCCGCCTGGAATGGCAGGTGCCCCTGGTCCCCGCGCAGACGTGACCGGTACCGCGCAGGGCGTTCAGCGCTCGGTGCGGCCGCCGTGGTCGTGGTCGTGGACCTGCGCGGCGATGACCGCCGCCTGCACCCGGCGCTCGACGCCGAGCTTGCCCAGCAGCCGCGAGATGTGGTTCTTGACGGTCTTCTCGGACAGGTAGAGCCGCTTGGCGATCTGACGGTTGGTGAGGCCGTCCCCGATGAGTTCCAGGACCGCCCGCTCCCGTTCCGTCAGAGCCGCCAGGCGGGCGTCCACCGGTTCCTTCGCCGCTTCCGGGCCGCGCAGCGAGTGCATCAGGCGGGCGGTCGTGGCCGGGTCCAGCATGGACTGGCCGGTGGCGACCGTCCGCACCGCGGATACCAGGTCGGAGCCCTTGATCTGCTTCAGCACGTATCCGGAGGCGCCGGCCATGATCGCGTCCAGCAGAGCGTCCTCCTCGTCGAAGGAGGTCAGCATCAGGCAGGCCAGGCCCGGCATGTGCGACCGCAGCTCCCGGCACACGCCGATGCCGTCGCCGTCGGGCAGCCGCACGTCGAGCACCGCGACGTCCGGACGCAGTGCGGGCCCGCGGGCCAGGGCCTGTTCGGCCGTGCCCGCCTCACCCACGACGGTGATGTCCGGCTCCGCGTCGAGCAGGTCCCGCAGTCCGCGCCGGACCACCTCGTGGTCGTCGAGGAGGAACACCTTGATCGGCGCCTCGCGGGAGGCATTCGGATCGTCGGACATGGTCGCCCCTGGTTCGCTCCGCCCTGTGCGCTTCCCTCGGATTATCCCAGGCAGGCGCCCGACGCACCCTGTGGCAGGCCGCGGCCACGCCGGCTCGGCGACCGGCTCAGTAGGGCCAGCACCAGTCCGTGACCTCGGGCAGGTCGCTTCCGTGTTCGCGGATCCAGTCGTGGTGACGGACGCGCCGGCCCGCCATGGCCCGGTGCAGCTCCTGCGCCCGTGCGGCGAGGCCGGGGACGCGGTCGATGACGTCCATGACGAGCCGGTAGCGGTCGATGTCGTTGCGGACCACCATGTCGAAGGGGGTCGTCGTCGTCCCGGACTCCTTGTAGCCGCGGACGTGCAGCTGGGCGTGGCCGGTGCGGCGGTACGCGAGGCGGTGGATGAGCCACGGGTAGCCGTGGTAGGCGAAGACCACCGGGCGGTCCGTGGTGAAGAGGGCGTCGTACTCGGGGTCCGTCATGCCGTGCGGGTGTTCCTCGTGGGGCATCAGCCGGGCGATGTCGACGACGTTGACGACGCGGACCGCCAGGGCGGGGAGGTGCTCGCGGAGCAGGGCCGCGGCGGCCAGCACTTCCTGGGTGGGTACGTCCCCGGCGCAGGCCAGTACGACGTCGGGGGCGGAGGAGCCGTGTTCGGTTCCGGCCCACTCCCAGATGCCGGCGCCCCGCCCCACGTGGTCGCGGGCCTCTTCGACCGGCAGCCAGTCGAAGCAGGGCTGTTTGCCGGCGACGATGACGTTGACCTGGTCGCGGCTGCGCAGGGCGTGGTCGGCCACGGCGAGCAGGGTGTTGGCGTCCGGCGGCAGGTAGACCCGGACGACCTCGGGGCTCTTGTTGAGGACGTGGTCGACGAAGCCGGGGTCCTGGTGGGAGAAGCCGTTGTTGTCCTGGCGCCAGACGTGCGAGGTGAGGAGGTAGTTGAGGGAGGCGACGGGTGCCCGCCAGGCCAGTTCGCGCGAGGTCTTCAGCCATTTGACGTGCTGGGCGACCATCGAGTCGACGATGTGTGCGAAGGCCTCGTAGGTGGAGAACAGTCCGTGGCGGCCGGTGAGCAGGTAGCCCTCCAGCCAGCCCTGGCAGACGTGTTCGGACAGGATCTCCATGACCCGGCCGTCCCGGGACAGGTTCCGGTCCGTGGCCTCCGTCATGGCCTGCCAGGCCTTGCCGGTGGCGGTGTAGAGGTCGTCCAGGCGGTTGGAGGCGGTTTCGTCGGGGCCGACGACCCTGAAGTCCCGCCGCTCGGAGGTGTCGCGCATGACCTCGGCGAGGAAGTGTCCCAGGACGCGGGTCGGTTCGTGGAGGGTGCTTCCCGGCTTGTCGACGCGGACGGCGTGCGCGTCGAGCGCGGGCAGCGGGAGCGGTCGCAGCAGCCGGCCCCCGTTGGCGTACGGGACGGCGCCCAGGCGCCGCTCGCCCGACGGGATGCAGCCCCGTACCCGCGCCGTGGGGCTGCCGTCGGCGTCGAAGAGCTCCTGCGGCCGGTACGAGCGCAGCCATTCCTCCAGCTGCCGCAGGTGCGACGGGTTCTCCCGCACACCGGCGAGGGGTACCTGGTGGGCCCGCCAGGTGCCCTCCACGGGGTCGCCGTCGACCGTCGCCGGCCCGGTCCAGCCCTTGGGCGTACGCAGTACGATCACCGGCCAGTGTGCGTACTCCCGCCCCGCGTCGCCGCCCGTGGTCCTCGCCTCCCGCTGGATGAGCGCGATGCGGTCGAGGGCGCGGTCCATCGCCCGGGCCATGGCGTGGTGGACCTGGGCGGGGTCGCTGCCCGTGACGTACAGCGGCTCGTGGCCGTAGCCGCGCAGCAGGGCGTCGAGTTCGGACTCGGGGATCCGGGACAGCACGGTCGGGTTGGCGATCTTGTAGCCGTTGAGGTGCAGGATCGGCAGGACCGCCCCGTCGTGGACCGGGTCGAGGAACTTGTTCGAGTGCCAGGACGCGGCCAGTGGTCCCGTCTCGGCCTCGCCGTCGCCGATGACGCAGGCCACCAGCAGGCCGGGGTGGTCGAAGGCGGCCCCGTAGGCGTGGGCGAGGGCGTACCCGAGCTCACCGCCCTCGTGGACGGAGCCCGGGGTCTCGGGTGCCACGTGGCTCGGCACACCGCCGGGGAAGGAGAACTGCCTGAACAGCTTGGCCATGCCCGCGGCGTCGCGCGTCACCTCCGGGTAGGTCTCGCTGTACGTCCCTTCCAGCCAGGAGTTGGCCAGGACGGCCGGGCCGCCGTGCCCGGGGCCCCAGACGCACAGGGCCTCCAGCGAGCGTTCCTTGATGACGCGGTTGAGGTGCGTGTGCACCAGGTTGAGGCCGGGGGAGGTGCCCCAGTGCCCCAGCAGCCGGGGCTTGATGTGCTCGGGCCGCAGCGGTTCGGCCAGCAGGGGATTGTCCATGAGGTAGATCTGGCCGACGGCCAGGTAGTTGGCGGCGCGCCAGTGGGCGTCCAGCGCCGAGATGGCGTGCGCGGTCAACGCGGTCATGTCCGCTCCTGCGGGTGAGGTCCGGGACGTTCGTCGACTGAGCCGATATCCGCCACCCTGCACCCCGCCGGTGCCGGGACGGCAGGGGCGCACCGGCCCTCGGAGAGGGACCGTCGGCCCTTCTTCGCCCCTGCCCGGCCCGGCGAAGGTGAATCCAGGCGGCGCCCGCACCTCCCCCGGCGGGCGCCCGCACACATACCGGCCGACCCGATGCCTCGCGCATCAGTACGGAGGACAGACCCGTGAAGCGCACCCTCGTCGTCGGAGTGGACGGTTCCCCCGAGAGCCGGGCGGCGGCCGATTGGGCCGCTCGGGAAGCAGTGCGTCGCGACATGCACGTCCACGTGGTCCACGCGTGGCAGTGGCAGCCGCTCGCCCTTCCCGTGGTCCAGGACCGGGATGCCGAGGCCCGCCGGGCGCAGGAGGTCGTCGAGGAGACGGTGGGCGAGCTGATCCGCCGGCACCCGACTCTCTCGCTCTCCGCGGAGGTGGTGCCGGACGTCGCCGTGCCGGCGCTGCTCCGCGCCGCCAAGGAAAGGGACGCGGAGATGCTGGTCCTCGGCACTCGCGGACACGGCGCCCTTTCCGGCTTCCTGCTGGGCTCCTACGGACAGCAGCTGATCGGCTCCGCCGAATGCCCCGTCGTCTCCGTCCGCGCCCGGCACGGCAGCCCGGTGACCGGGGCCGAAGAGGGGGAGGTGGTCGTGGGCCAGCAGGGTGGCGTGGAGGAGTCCGGCGACGTGCTCGGCTTCGCCTTCGAAGCGGCTGCCGCCGGTCGGGTCCCGCTCCGGGCGGTGCGGGCCTGGAGCCTGCCCCCGGTGTTCGGCTACAGCCCCGGCTCACTGTGGGTCGCCGAGCGGTTCGACGGGCTGGAGCCGTTCGAGAAGGCCGCGCTGGAGCAGGCGCTGGAGCCGTGGCGGCTGCGGTATCCCGAGGTGGAGGTCGTCGCCCACGTCGAGCAGGGGAGCGCGGGCCACGTGCTGCTGTCCGCCGCGTCGGACGCCCGGTTGCTCGTCGTCGGCCGCCGGGTCCGCGAGTCGGCACTGGGCACGCGCATCGGATCGGTCGCCCATGCCGCCCTCCACCACGCGGCCTGTCCGGTCGCCGTCGTGCCGCACCACTGAACCGGCGCCGCGCTCACGGCCGGCAGGCAGGGCGACGTGCGCCTGCCGGGCGTCTCGCGGACACCCGAGGACGGGGCCCGGCTACCGGCCGGGAGGCGTCAGGGCGTGACTCGCGATGACCGCGGCCTGGACGCGCCGCTCCACCCCGAGCTTGATGAAGAGCCGCGAGATGATGTTCTTGACGGTCTTCTCCGCGAGATGCAGCCGCTTGCCGATCTCCCGGTTGGTGAGCCCTTCACTGACCAGGAGGAGGATCTCCTTCTCCCGGTCGGTGAAGCCGGGGAGCCCCGGCGCCTGGTCCTCCTCGGGCACGTCGCCGCGCATCCGGGCCATCAGCCGGGTGGTGGCGCCCGGGTCGAGCATCGACTGCCCGGAGGCCACCGTGCGTACGGCGGTCACCAGGTCGGTGCCCGTGATCTGCTTCAGGACGTAGCCCGACGCCCCCGCCATCACGGCGTCCAGCAGCGCTTCCTCGTCGTCGAACGACGTGAGCATCAGGCAGGCCAGCTCCGGCATCCGCGAGCGCAGCTCCCGGCACACGCTCACCCCGTCGCCGTCCTGGAGGCGTACGTCCAGGATCGCGACCCGGGGCCGCAGGGCGGGGATGCGGATCAGGGCCTGTTCCGCCGTGCCCGCCTCACCGATCACGGTCAGGTCTGGCTCCGCGTCCAGCAGGTCGTGGACCCCTCGGCGTACGACCTCGTGATCGTCGAGCAGGAAGACGCTGATGGGCTCCGCCGTGGGGGAGGGGACACCGCTGCCGGTCATGAAGCAACTCCTTCGCCTGGTCCGTACTGGACGCACGAACACCGGCATCGTGCCCAAAGGGCGGGGCCGGAAGACAGGGCCGATCGGCCCCCATCCGCCTGGCGCTCCGGGGAGGCGGGTACGCGCCCCACGCCCGGAGGAGGGACCTTCGGCCCTGCCGGACGGACCTGTCGGGCCTTCCGGGGAGCGGGCGGCACCGGATGGACTGGTGGCGCACGGGGAACGGCGCGGCCCGGCGGGGCCGCACGCAGCGCGGAGGATGCCATGACGACGACCCTGATCGACCTGAAGACCGTGACCCGCGACGACCGCGACGTGAGGATCGCCCTGGCCGGGGAGCTCGACTTCCACACGGCCGGCCAAGTGGGACCGCGGCTGCGGGAACTCGCGGAATCCGACTGCCGGAAGCTGGTCCTGGACCTGTGCGGCCTCTCGTTCTGCGACAGCGCCGGCATCGACCTCCTCCTGGGCCTGAACCGCCGCTGCCGCCGCGCCGGCATCCGGCTCCTCCTCTGCGACGTGCCGCCGCTGGTGGTCAAGTCCATGAGGGTGCTCAGGGTCGACCGCGACCTGAGTTTCGTCGTCTCGTGATCGCGGTGCGGCCGGACGGAGGCAGGTCATGGAGCAGGAAGGCACGGAGCGACCCGCCCGCGCAACGGATGTGCCGGCCCCCCGGCACCTGCGGGAACTGGGCAGGGACGAGGCCCTGAGCCTCCTCGCCACGGTGCCGCTGGGCCGCGTCGTCTTCACGCAGCACGCCCTGCCGGCCGTCCGGCCGGTGAACCACCTCGTCGACGGTGAGGACGTCATCATCCGGATCCACGAGGGCGGGGCACTCGCCGCACTGGCCGGCCCCGTCGAGGGCCCCGGCGTGGTGGTGGCGTACGAGGCGGACGCCATCGACCCCGACACCCACCTCGGCTGGAGCGTCGTCGTCACCGGCTATGCACGACCGGTGACGGAGGCCGAGGCCGTCGACCGGTACGCGGCCCTGCTGCGCCCCTGGGTGGGGCGGCCCATGACCGGCACCGTCCGGATCCGCCCCGATCTCGTCACCGGCTTCCGGCTGGATGCCGCCCCGCCATCGGTCTCCCCGGTACCGCGCGGCTGACCCCGTGTCCCCCGTCAACGGCCGCCGGGCAGCGGAGCCCGCCACACGAGCCTGCTCCCGCCCTCCTCGGGAGCCTCGACGGTGAAGGTTCCGCCCACGTCCCGGGCCCTTTCCTCCAGGTTGCGCAGACCACTCCTGCGCCCCTGCGCGGGGATGCCCCTGCCGTCGTCCGAGACGGTCAGCACGATTTCCCCCTGCCCGGCCCTCAGGCTCACGCCGACGTGGGTCGAGCGGGCGTGGCGGGCCGCGTTGCTGAGGAGTTCGCCCAGCGCGGCGACGACGTGGTCCGCGATCTGCGGGGGTACATCGGTGTCGAGGAGCCCCTCCATGCTCAGGCGCGGGGGATGGCCGAGGGAGGGGGCCGCGTCGCCGACCACACGTGCGGCGCGCGCTCGCAGTCCGGGCCCGCCGTCACGGTCCCTGGTGCGGAGTCCGAAGATCGTCGATCGGATGATCTTGATGGTCTCGTCCAGGTCGTCGACCGCCCGGCCGACCCGTTCGGCGGCCCCCTCGTGCTCCACGAGCCGGGCCGCGCTCTGGAGGGTCATGCCGGTGGCGAAGAGCCGCTGGATGGCGAGATCGTGCAGGTCGCGGGCGATCCGGTCGCGTTCCTCCAGCAGTGCTATCTGTTCGGCGTCCCGACGGCGCTCCGCCAGCTCCAGAGCGAGGGCCGCCTGGCCCGCGAAGGCCACGAGCGGTTCCAGCTCCCCCTCGCCGAACGCGGGGTCTCCGGAGCAACGCGCGAGCAGCAGAACGCCCCGGCTCTCTCCGCCTCCCGTGCCCAGCGGGACCGCCACGGCAGGCCCGAGCCCGTCCCGCCCCTGCTCCGCGCCCTCGGCCGGGTGGTACTGCCCGCCGTCCCCCGCGTTCAAGGCGGTCACGGGCTTGCCCGCCCGGTGCGCGGCCCCGGAGAGCGTCCCGTCGAAGGGGATGACCAGGCCCTGCCACCCGGCCCCGTCCGCACCGGCCGCGAACTCCACGACCAGGCCGTCGACACCGTCGACCGGTACGGCGATGTGGGCGACGCGTGCCGCGGTGATCTCCCGGGCGCGTCGGGCGATGAGCTCCAGGACCGCCGGACGCGAACTTCCGGACAGCAGGCTCTCGGTGATTTCTGCGTTCGCCCTGAGCCACAGCTGCTGGCGCTGCGCCCCCTCGTAGAGACGCGCGTTGTCGATCGCCACACCGGCCGCCACGGACAGCGTGGAGATCACCGTTTCGTCCTCGGTGTCGAAGTCGCGCCCGCCCCGCTTGTCGGTCAGGTACAGGTTCCCGAACACCTCGTCACGGACCCGGATCGGCACACCGAGGAAGGTGCGCATGGGCGGATGGTGGGCCGGAAACCCGTAGGAGGAGGAATGCGCCCCGAGTTCGGACAGGCGCAGCGGCTCCGGGTGGTGGATGACCTCCCCGAGCAGACCGTGGCCGGCCGGCAGCGGACCGATGGCGGTGATCTGCTCATCGGTGAGCCCCACGGTCAGGAACTGCGCGAGCCTGCGCCCGTCGGGTCCGATCACCCCCAGCGCGCCGTACTCGGCGTCCACGAGCAGCGCGGCCGCCTCCACGATCCGCCGGAGCACCTGGGCGAGGTCCAGCTCCCGCCCCACCGACACGACGGCCTCCAGCAGGCTGTGCACCCGGTCGCGTGTGCCCCGGACCTCGTCGATGCGCACGTGGAGCTCGTCGAGCAGCTCGTCCAGTCGCATGCGCGGCACCCGAGTCAAGGGATCCCCCACACCCACGCGCTTCCCCTCCGATCGCCGGCCGGCCGCCCCGGCCGGTGGCCAGCGTATCGACACGCCGGTGCCCGAGGGGCATCGTTGCGCGCTGATGCCCGCCGTGACTGACTTGATCGAAACGCCCGACGACGACGGCGAGGAACCGGGAATGAGCCTTGGCAAGGCGCTCTACGAAGCGGAGCTGCTGCGGCTCCAGACGGAGCTGATCAAGCTTCAGGAGTGGGTGCGTTCGGAGGGCGCGCGACTGGTCGTCGTCTTCGAGGGCCGTGACGCGGCGGGCAAGGGCGGGACGATCAAACGGGTCGCCGAGCACCTCAATCCCCGCGTGGCGCGCATCGCGGCCCTTCCGAAGCCGACGGAGCGGGAGCGCACGCAGTGGTACTTCCAGCGTTACGTGTCGCACTTGCCCGCCGGCGGCGAGATCGTCCTGCTCGACCGCAGCTGGTACAACCGGGCCGGGGTCGAGCACGTCATGGGCTTCTGCACGCCCGCGGAACACCAGCTGTTCCTGAGGCAGTGCCCGGTCTTCGAGCGGATGCTGGTGGAAGACGGGATCCTGCTCCGCAAGTACTGGTTCTCCGTCAGCGACGCGGTTCAGGAGGAGCGTTTCCGCCGCCGCGCGGCGGACCCGCTGCGTCGCTGGAAGCTCTCCCCGATGGACCTGGAGTCCCTCACGCGCTGGGAGGCGTACTCCCGTGCCAAGGACGAGATGCTGGTCCACACGGACACGGCGGACGCCCCCTGGTACGTGGTCGAGAGCGACGACAAGCGCAGCGCGCGGATCAACATGATCGCCCACCTGCTCTCCTCGGTCCCCTACGAGGACGTGACCCCGCCGCCGCTGACCCTGCCGGCACGGCCCGCGTCCACCGGATATGAACGGCCGTCCAAGGAACTCCGGACCGTCGTACCCGATCACGCGGCCACACTCGGGAAGGGGTGAACCGCAGCAGAGCGGTTGATCGGCATGGGCCCAGTGGTCCCGTGCGCAGGCCCGGCCGGCCCGTGCACGGGACGGCGCATCGGGGGAAACTGGCAGTACGCGGCCGTTCCACGGCCGCCGCCCCGTCGACCTGGCAGGTGTGAGATGTACTGGAACGGTCATGGCATGGGTGCCTGGGGTTGGTTCGCGATGTCCCTGACGACACTGATCATCTGGACCTTGATCGTCGCCGTTGCTTTCCTCGTGATCCGCTCCCTCAGGCGGGACGGCACGGGCAGCTCCACCGCTCAGGCCCCGCGACCCGCCGGCGGCAACGAGGCGGAGCGCCTCCTCGCGGAACGGTTCGCCCGGGGCGAGATCGACGACGAGGAGTACACACGGCGGCTCGGGATACTGCGCAAGCACGGCTCCTGGCCCACGATGCCCTGAGAGGCGCGGACCGCCCCACCGGGACCCCTGGCGGGCGCCATGCCGGGGTGGTTCCATGGAAGGGCGGAAGGAGTCCTTTACGAGGATGCGGAGAAGCGGCCCCCGTGCCGCGCACCGCACAATCGGGTTCCGCGAGAAGCGGGCGGGCTCTTTCCGCCCTCTTCCCTGCCCGGCCGCCCGCCCCCCGGGAGATCGCGTTCCTCCCTGACGTCGCGTCATCAAGGGCGCGTCAAGGATCGGTGAACGAACGGAAGGAACACGTCAAGGGTGTCAGGGGGGCGGTCGGGGCGGCAGCAGACTGGAGGGGCGATGGAGCGGAATGGCAGTTCCGCGGCGCGCGCCGAGGGCGGGGGAACGAACCCCGTCCGAGGGTCGCGGCATCCGGCCCGTGGGGGGCCCGGAGCGAGGCGACCGAGCGCCGGTCACCCGTCGCGCATCACATGAGCCGTCCGGTCTTCCGGTGTGGGGATACCGGGGCCGGACGGCTCACGTGTGTCGGGGGCGCCGCGTCCGGGAGTTCCGGGGCGGTGGCGGCCGCGCCGCCGGCGGCCTCAGCCGCCGATGTCCCGGCTGCGGAAGTCGTCCAGCGTCTCGCGCCTCACCAGCACGCGCGCCGCGCCCCCGTGAACGGCGACCACCGGCGGCCGGCCGACCATGTTGTAGCCGGAGGCCATGGACAGCTGGTAAGCACCCGCCACCGGGACGGCCAGCAGGTCCCCGGGGTGCACGTCCTGCGGCAGTTCGGCGTCGACGGCCAGGACGTCGCCCGCCTCGCAGTGCCGGCCCACGACCGTGGCCGTACGGGAGCCCGCCGTGGAGTGCCGGCCGACCAGCCGGGGCGCGTAGCGCACCCCGTACAGGGCCGGCCGCGGGTTGTCGCTCATCCCGCCGTCCACGGCCACGAACACCTTCCCCCCGGAGTGCTTGACGGAAAGCACCCGGTACAGGGCCACCCCCGCCGGCCCGGCGATCGCCCTCCCCGGCTCCAAGATCAACCGGGGCACCGGCAGCCCGGCGGCCGCGCAGCGCCCCGCCAGCGCGGAACGCAGCTCCCGCGCCAGCGCGGTGAGGTCCAGGGCCGGCTCGCCGGGCCGGTAGGCGATGCCGTGCCCGCCGCCCAGGTCCAGCTCGGGCAGGACGACCCCGTGCGCCTCGTGCACGGCGGCCATCAGCTCCACCATGCGGCCCAGCGCCACCAGGTAGGAGTCCACCGTGCTGATCTGGGAGCCGATGTGGCAGTGCAGCCCGGCGAGTTCGAGCTGGGGCTGGCCCAGGATCCGGGCGACGGCCTGCTGGGCGCTCCCGTCGGCGGCGGACAGCCCGAACTTCTGGCCCTCCGTACCGGTACGGATCTTCTCGTGGCCGCCCGCCGCGACGCCCGGCACCACCCGCACCAGCACCCGCTGGTGCCCCTCGGGGCCGACGGCGGCCGCGATGCGGGCGATCTCGGACGGGCTGTCGATGACGATCCGGCCCACCCCGAGCCGCAGCGCGCAGGCGATGTCCCGGGGTGACTTGGCGTTGCCGTGCAGCACGATGTGCTCGGGCGGGAACCCCGAGGTCACGGCCAGCTCCAGTTCCCCGGCGGAGCACACGTCCAGACCCAGGCCCTCCTCCCGCACCCAGCGCACCATCGCACGGGAGAGGAACGCCTTGGCGGCGTAGAGCACCTCGGCTTCGGGGAACGCGTCCCGGTAGGTGCGGCAGCGCCCGCGCACCTCACCCTCGTCCAGCACGTAGACGGGGGTGTCGAACCGCTGGGCGACCTCCGCCAGCGACACCCCGCCGACGGCCAGGCCGCCGTCCGGGAGCCGGGCCGTGGAGGCGGGCCAGACACTGAGGTCGTCGGCGCCGGCCGCGACCTCGGAGAGTACTTCGGCGGTCATGACGGTTCCGGCTCCTTCACACGGCCTTGGCGGAGATCCCGGAGGCCGCGCCCGGTACGGCGGCTGCCCGCGCGGGCCCCTCCGGGGCGGCCACCGGGGCCGTCAGGGTCGGGTCGACGGTCAGCGGCGCGGCCCCCAGCGGCTCGGCCAGCGCCCGCAGCGCCGACTCGGAGAGCCGGATCCAGGGGTGCCCCGCCCCGAGCGTGGCCGCGAGCCGCCGCGCACTGGTGAAACCGACGGCGGTACGCGCGCCCAGCGGGGTGCGGAACAGCCGCACCACCACCTCCCCGGCACCCGGCCGGACCGGGACGAACAGGAGTCCGGCCGGGACGCGTTCCTCGGGCTCGGGGTCGTCGTCGTACTGGAACAAACACATGGGGCCCTCCCAGGGGATCCACGGTGACGAACGGGCTGACGGGGCCCCGGGTCGCGGGGAGGCGGTCCGGGGCGTGCCACCGAAGCTATCCCCGGGGGCGAGCGAAGGCCGACGGCCCATGACGGGACCTTGACGCCGAGCGGCCCAGTCCTGACGGGCCGCTGACACCGGCCGCGCCGACGGCGTACGGCCGTTTCGCGCCGGACCGCGTCGGGGGAGGTCGGATCCGCGCCCGGCTGGGTAGGCTCACCGCGGGAGGCGGGCGATGAGCGGAGCTCCGTACGAGGGCGCCGACCCGGGACTGTACGGACCCGGGTCCGTCACCTGGCAGTGCCACGGCGACCCGGTCATGTGGATCGCCGGCGTCCGTGCGCTCTACCTCCAGGCCCTCCACCCGCGCGCCGTCCGCGGGGTCGTGGAGAACTCCGCCTTCGCCGACGACGCCTGGGGGCGGCTGCTGCGCACCGCCGACTTCGTCGGCACCCTCACCTACGGCACCACCGAGGCCGCCGAGCGGGCCGGAGCCCGGGTCCGCGCCATCCACGGCCGGCTGTCCGCCACCGACCCGGACACGGGGGAGCGCTTCCCCGTCGACGACCCCGAACTCCTTCTGTGGGTGCACTGCGCGCAGATCGACAGCTTCCTCCACATCCTGCGCAGATCGGGTGTTCCCCTCACCCACGCCCAGGCCGACCGCTATGTGGACGAGAACCGGGTCAACGCCCGCCTCGTCGGCCTCGATCCGGCCGGCGTGCCCGCCGACACCGCACAGCTCGCCGCGTACTTCGAGCAGGTCAGGCCCCGGCTCGCCGCCGGGGCCGACGCCCGCGCCGTCGACGACTTCCTGCGCTCCCCGCCCGTTTCCCCGCTCCTCGTGCCTGGCCGAAACCTGCTGTGGCGTCCGCTCGCCGGACTCGCCTACGCGAGCCTCCCCGGCTGGGCGCACCAGTTGTACGGCCGCCCCGCACCACCCTCACGCACGGTCACCAGACACCTGCGTCTCACGGGCCGCGCGCTGCGCACCATTCCCGCAGGTCTACGCTGGCAGCTGCCTCCAGGTCACATCTTGAGAGCGATGCGCCGACTGGGCCCCGGGAGCCGCCCCTCCGCGTACACACTGCGTAAGTCAGCGGCCATACTGGACCGGCTGGGGAGGGCGCGATACGACGACGGGCACGATGACGGGGGCGGCTTTAAGACATGGCGGAGTCCAGACTGATCCAGGGCCGGTACCGGTCACTCGATCTGATCGGGCGCGGCGGCATGGGCGAGGTGTGGCGCGCCCGCGACGAGTCGCTGGGCCGGCAGGTCGCGGTGAAGTGCCTCAAGCCGGTCGGCGCCGAACAGGACGCGCACTTCACGCAGGTGCTGCGCGAGCGCTTCCGCCGTGAGGCGCGCGTCGCGGCCTCGCTCCAGCACCGGGGCGTCACCGTCGTGCACGACTTCGGCGACGACAGCGCCTCCGGCGGCCCCCTCTACCTCGTCATGGAGCTCCTCGAAGGGCGCAATCTCAGCCAGCTGATGGAGGAGAACGAGGCGCGCCCGCTCCCCGTCGACGTGGTCCTCGACATCGCCGAGCAGATGGCCGCCGCCCTCGGCTACACCCATGACCAGGGCGTGGTCCACCGCGACCTGAAGCCCGCCAACATCATGCGGCTCACCGACGGCACGGTGAAGATCTGCGACTTCGGCATCGCCCGCCTGGCCGCCGACATCGGCTTCACCGCCAAGCTGACCGGCGGCGGCATGGCCATGGGCACTCCGCACTACATGTCGCCCGAGCAGATCGCGGGGGGCGAGGTCGACCACCGCAGCGACCTGTACTCCCTGGGCTGCGTCCTGTACGAGATCGCCACCGGGGCCCCGCCGTTCGACCTCGGCGACTCCTGGTCCGTGCTGGTCGGCCACCGCGACAACGCGCCCATGCCGCCCCGCGACCACCGGCCCGAGCTGCCCGAGTACTTCGAGCGGATCGTGCTGGACCTGCTGGCCAAGCGCCCCGAGGACCGGCCCGGCGACGCCCGCCACCTGCACCGCCGGCTGGTCGACGCCCGCTCCGGCGCGTCCCTCCCGCCGGCCCCGCTGCCGGCCTGGGCCGCGGGGATGACGGCCGGCCGCAAGGCGGGCATCGACGCCCGGCCGGCCAGCGGCGAGTGGGCCGTGCTCACCGGCTCCTGGACGGCGGCCCGCCGCCCCACGGGCGACCACCCGGTGCCGCCGACGGGCGACCACCCACTGCCGCCCGTCGGTCACCCCGCGGCCGAGGGCAGCCACCCCGCGGCGGGGGACGGCCACCCCGTACCCGGCGGCAGCCACGTCCCGGCCGGGGGCGGGCACCCCCTGTCCGGCGGCGGGCATCCGCCGACCGGGCCGGTGCCCGGCACGGCCCTCGCACCCGCGTCCGGCACGGCGTCCCTGCCCCTGTCCGGCCACCCGGCCGTACCCGGCTCCGGCCACCCCGCCGCCCCCGGTACGGGCGGCTACCCCGTCGCGCCCTGGGACGGCGGGTATCCCGCCGCTGCCGATGGGTCCGGGGAGCAGCGGATCCTGCGGCCCGCCCCCGCCGACGACCCCCGGCTCACCGCCGCCTCCGGGCCGGCGGCGGTCCGTACGCACGCCCCGACCGACCCCGGCCGGCCCGACTCCCTCGACGCCGGCCACATCCGGGCCTTCGCCCTCAGCCGGGCCGGCCGGCCCGAGGAGGCCCTCGCCGTGTACGCGGCCGTGGCCCAGGGGCGGGCGCGGGTGCTCGGCCCCGACCACGCCGACACCCTGGCCGCCCGTCAGGAGGAGGCGTACGAACTCGGCCGGCTCGGCCGCCACGGCGAGGCCTACGAGATGTACCGCGCGGTGCTCGCCGCCCGGATCCGCACCATGGGCCCGCGCCACCCCGACACCCTGCGCTGCCGCCACAACCTGGCCTGCGCCCTCGGCGCCCTCGGCCGGCACGCCGAGGCCCACGAGGCCGCCGCCGCGGTGGCGGCCGACCGCACCGACGTGCTCGGCCCCGAGCACGTCGACACGCTCCTCACCCGCTACGAGGTCGGCTACGCCCTGGGCCGGCTCGGCCGCTGGAACGAGGCCCTGACCGTTTTCCGCCAGGTCGCCGCCGCCCGTGAGCGCGTCCTCGGCCGGGACCACCCCGACGCCCTCGCCGCCCGCTACGAGACCGGCATCGCCCTCGGCCGCACCGGCCGCGCCGCCGAGGCCCTCGACCTGTTCCGGGCCCTGGTCCGCGACCGCACCCGGGCCTACGGCGCGGCCGACCCCGAGACCCTGCGGGCCCGGCACGTCCTCGGCGTCAACCTCGGCCGCCTCGACCGCTGGGAGGAGGCCGTCGCCGAATCCCGCGAGGTGGGCGCGGCCCGCGCCAAGGCACTGGGCGCCGAACACCCGGACACCCTGGTCAGCCGGCGGGAACTGGCCGTCGGGCTCGGCCGCCTCGGCCGCTGGGACCAGGCGCTGCCCATCTACCGGGAGCTGTCCGGGATCCGCGAGCGCTCCCTCGGCGACGAGCACCCCGACACCGTCCTCGCCCACGCCGACGAGGCCCACTGTCTGGAGCGGCTGGGCCAGGTGTGTTACCAAGAGCCATGACCGCCAACGCAGGCTCCTCGGGTTTCGCGCACGACGTCTACGACACGGTGATCGTCGGAGGCGGCCACAACGGCCTCGTCGCCGCCGCGTACCTGGCCCGCGCGGGCCGTTCGGTCCTGGTCCTGGAACGGCTCGGGCGCACCGGCGGCGCCGCCGTCTCCACCCGCCCCTTCACCGGGGTCGACGCCCGGCTCTCGCGCTACTCCTACCTGGTGTCCCTGTTCCCCGAGAAGATCGTCCGCGATCTGGGGCTGCGGTTCCGGGTGCGCCGGCGCACGGTGTCCTCGTACACGCCCTTCGAGCGCGACGGCCGCCCGGGCGGACTCCTCGTCGGCGGCGGGGAAGACCGTACGCGGGAGTCCTTCGCGCGGCTCACCGGCTCCGACCGGGAGTACGAGGCCTGGCGCGCCTTCTACGCCACCACCGGCGAGGTGGCCCGGAAGGTCTTCCCGACGCTCACGGAACCGCTGCCCACCCGCGCCGAGCTGCGGGCCCGCGTCGACGACGAGCAGGCCTGGCGGATGCTGTTCGAGGAACCGCTCGGCCGGGCGGTGGAGCAGCGCTTCGCCGACGACCTGGTCCGCGGCGTGGTCCTCACGGACGCCCTGATCGGCACCTTCGCCGACGCCCACGACCCCTCCCTCGCCCAGAACCGCTGCTTCCTCTACCACGTCATCGGCGGCGGCACCGGCGACTGGGACGTGCCCGTCGGCGGCATGGGCGCCCTCACGGACGCGCTGGCCGCCGCCGCCCGCGAGGGCGGCGCGGAGATCGCCACCGGGCACGAGGCGCTGCGCATCCACACCGACGGCACCTCCCCGGCCGAGGTCACCTTCCGGACGGCGACGGGCGAGGGCAGCGTCGTCGGACGCACCGTCCTGGTCAACGCCTCCCCGAGGGCGCTGGCCGAACTCCTCGGCGAGGCCCCGGACATGGCCGCCCCGGCCCCCGAAGGGGCCCAGTTCAAGGTCAACATGCTGCTGCGCCGGCTGCCCCGGCTGCGCGACGCCTCGGTGGACCCCCGCGAGGCGTTCTCCGGCACCTTCCACATCGCCGAGGGGTACGAGCAGCTGGGCCGCGCCCACGCCGAGGCCGCGGCCGGTGAACTGCCGTCCGTACCGCCCTCGGAGATCTACTGCCACTCGCTGACCGACCCCTCGATCCTCGGACCGGAACTGGCCGGGCAGGGCTGCCAGACGCTGACCCTCTTCGGACTGCACACCCCGGCCCGGCTGTTCGAGAAGGACAACCGGCAGGCGCGCGAGGTCCTGCTGACCGCCACCCTGGCCCAGCTCGACGCCCACCTCGACGAACCGCTCACCGACTGCCTGGCCTTCGACGCCGACGGCCGCCCCTGCATCGAGGCGAAGACCCCGCTGGACCTGGAGCAGGAACTGCGCCTGCCCGGCGGGCACATCTTCCACCGGGACCTGTCCTGGCCCTACGCCGAACCGGACGGCGAGGCGGGGCGGTGGGGCGTCGGGACCGCCCGCCGCAACGTCCTGCTGTGCGGGGCGGGGGCGGTCCGCGGCGGCGGGGTGAGCGGGATCCCGGGACACAACGCGGCGATGGCGCTGCTGGGCGGCTGACCCCAGCGGCCGCCGTCAGTTCGGCCGGACCGGTTCGACGACCACGATCGGGATCGCCCGGTCGGTCTTGGCCTGGTACGCGTCGTAGTCGGGCCATTCCGCGACCATCAGCGGCCAGTACGCGCCGTGTTCCTCGGCGGTCGCGGTGCGCGCGGTGCCCTGCATGACCTCCGGTCCGACCTGGATGCGGACCTCGGGGTGGGCGGTCAGGTTCCGGTACCACAGCGGGTGCTCGGGGGCGCCGCCCTTCGAGGCGACGAGGAGGTAGCGGCCGTCGGTCTCCCCGTAGATCAGGGGGGTCCGTACGGGGTTGCCGGAGACCCGTCCCACGGTGGTGAGCAGGAGGGTCCGGGTGCCGCGCCAGTGGTGGCCCTCGGCCCCGTTCGAGTCGAGGTACTGCCGGAGGTGGTCCAGCTGCCAGGTGCCCGGCCTGGGGTCGGCGGGGTTCTCCCAGTCGATCTCGGTCGTCATCTCGTTCTCCCTGCGTTCGTAGGAACGGTCAACTGAACAGCCAACTGAACAGCCAACTGAACGGCCAACTGAACGGCCAACTGAACGGCCAACTGAACGGTCAACAACTTCGACAACGAGCCTCAACGCCCCCGGGCACGGCGCGCATTCCGCCCCGCCTCGTTCGGCCCTCCTACGCCGCGCGCCCGGGCAGGGCGAAGCCGTTGAACAGGTCGTCCAGCGCGCGCAGCGAGGCGCGGGCGGGCACGGCGCGGAAGGCGAGGTCGCGCGCGGCGACGGCCAGCGGGTGCCCGAGGGCGGCGACCCGGCCGGCCCGGCGGGCCCGGACCCGGATGGCGTCGGTACGGGCGAGGCGGGCCCGGGTGTAGGCGGCCAGGGCGGCCGGCACGTCGGGGCGGGTGAGCAGGTGGGCCAGGACGACGGCGTCCTCGACGGCCTGGCAGCCGCCCTGCCCGAGGTTGGGGGTCATGGCGTGCGCGGCGTCGCCGATCCAGGCGGTACGGCCGTGGTGCAGGCGGGGGAGCGGGGCGGCCAGGTCGTACAGGTCGTGCTGGAGCACCTGCCCGGGGTCGATCCGGTCCAGCAGGGCGGGGACGGGGTGGTGCCAGGTGCCGAAGCGGCGCAGGAGTTCGGTGCGGACGTCGGTGGGCCGGTACCCCTCGGGGACGACGGCGGTGGCGTACACGTAGAGCCCGCCGCCGGCGAGCGGAACCGTCCCGAAGCGCCGGCCCCGCCCCCAGGTCTCGGCGGCCTCGATGCCCTCGGGCGCCGCCCCGGCGGGCAGGACGGTGCGCCAGGCGGTCTCCCCGCTGTAGTGCAGGCCGGGGTGGTCCGGGAAGTGGCGGCGGCGCAGCGGGCTGTGGATGCCGTCGGCGGCGACGACGGCGTCGGCGGTGAGGTCCCCGGCGGCGGTGCGGACCAGGGCGAGCCCGCCGGCCTCGTCCACGGCGGTGACGGCGGCCCCGTACCGCAGGACGCCCTCGGGGAGCTCGGCCGCCAGCGCGGCGGTGAGCTCCGCCCGGTGCAGGGCGAGCGGGGCGCGGCCGTAGCGGGCGGCCAGGGCGGCGGGGTCGGCCCGGTTGAGCCAGGCGCCGCCGGGGCGGCGCAGGCCCATCGCCACGGCGGCGGCGCGGCCGGCCCCGGGGGCGGGGTCGAAGCCGATGGCGTCGAAGGCGCGCAGGGCGTTGGGGGCGAGGACGATGCCCGCGCCGACCGCGGTGGGCCCGTCCGCCCGCTCGCACACGGTGACCTTCCATCCCTGGCGGGTCAGGGCCAGGGCGGCGGTGAGCCCGCCGATCCCGGCCCCTGCGACGACGGCGTGGCGCTGGCGTACCGGCATGGCACTGCCTCCTGCGGTTCGAGGGCGACCCTCTACATCCGTAGAGGCCTGGGCTCACTCTACAGCTGTAGAGTGACCTCATGTCCACCCCTGAATCGGCATCCGCCTCCACACCCGCTTCCACGTCCGCCTCCTCGCCCGCCTCCGATACCGCTCCGGACCGCAGGACGCTGATCGCGGACACGGCGATCGCCCTGGTCGCGGCCGGCGGCCTGCGCGGCCTCACGCACCGCGCCGTCGACGGCGCCGCAGGGCTCCCGGCCGGCAGCACCTCGTACTACTTCCGCACCCGGACCGCCCTGATCGCCGCCTGCTACCGGCGCCTCGCCGAACTGAACCTGGCCGACGGCCCGTTGCGCATGCCGGCCGACCGGGACGAGGCCGCGCAGGGGCTCGGAGCCCTGCTGCACCACTGGCTGACGGAGGGCCGCACACGCCAGCTGGCCCGCTTCGAGCTGAGCCTGGAGGCCGCGCGGAACCCGGAACTGGAGCCGGACCTGCGCGAGGCGGGCCTCGTCGTCCGGGCGCGCGCGGCCGCCGTCCTGGAGGCCCTGGGCGCACGGCGTCCGCAGGAGTGCGCCGAACTGCTGGCCGCCTGGACCGACGGCCTCCTCTACGACCGCCTCGCGGGCGCCCTGGCCCACGTCCGCCCGTCCCCGGACCCGGCCGAACTCACCGCCACCGTCCGCCGCATGCTCGACGCGGTACTGGACGCCCCGGACCCGGGCTCGTTCCCCTGAGGCGGCGAAAAGCGGTCGCGCTCCCGAGAGAAGTGTCCGTAGCGTGCGCGCGTGAGCGTTGAAGATCCGAAGGAAGTGGTCCGGCGCGGGTACGACGTGCTCTCGGCGCACTATGAGCGGGCATTTGGCAGCGAGACGAAGTACGGACCGTGGATCGAGGAGTTGCTCGGACGGCTCCCCGGGGCAGGCGCCGTCCTGGACATCGGTTGCGGCACCGGCGTTCCCGTAGCGCGGTCCCTGGTAGCGGCGGGTCACCGCGTGACGGGCGTCGACATCAGCGAGGTCCAGATCCGCAGGGCCCGGGAGCTCGTACCGGGGGCCGACTTCATCCGGGCCGATGCCACGTCATTGGAGCTCCCCCAGCGGAGCTTCGACGCCGTCGTCTGCTTGTACGCCCTGATCCATGTTCCCGTGGAGGAACAGCCGGTTCTGCTGGAGCGGATGGCTTCCTGGCTCCGGCCGGGAGGGTGGTTCCTGACCACCACCGGGCATCGGGTCTGGACCGGGACCGATGAGAACTGGCTCGGCGGTGGGGCCGCGATGTGGTGGAGCCACTCCGACGCCGCCACGAACCGGGCATGGCTCGTGCGGGCCGGCTTCGAGGTGGTCCACGAGGAGTTCGTGCCCGAGGGCGACAGCGGCCACGTCCTCTTTTGGGCTCGGTGCTCGCCGGGATGACAACGGCGGGCCGAAGGCAACAGAGAAGGGGACATGGCCCCCATGTCTCTTTGCGTGAGCTCCTCTAAGCTCTCCCCCCATGATCGCTGAACTGCAGTGCGTGGTGCTCGACTGCCCGGACCCCCTCGAACTCGCCCGCTTCTACGGGGCGTTGCTGGGCGGCGACGTCAACCGCCCCGACCGCCGCTGGACCTGCGACGACCACTGGGCCACCCTCCACACCCCCACCGGCGCCGTCCTCGCCTTCCAGCGGGTAACCGACCACCGGCCGCCGCGCTGGCCCGACCCCGCCCACCCCCAGCAGGCCCACCTGGACCTCGCCGTCCCGGACCTCGACCAGGCCCAGTCCCAGGTCCTCACCCTCGGCGCCACCCTCCTCGACGCCACCCCGGACTCCCGGGGCTGGCGCATCTACGCCGACCCGGCGGGCCACCCCTTCTGCCTGATCCGACACACGGTCTGACCCCAGCCTGGTCGCGCCGACGGGCCGGTTCGAGTTGGTCTCTCCACGACGCGACCTCGGGTACGGGAACGCCCGCTACGCTGACGGCAAAGTAGGCCATCGCGTCAGGCCAGGGGCGCCAATCGTTCGAGTTGCGTCACGTGCTGCGCATCTCACTCGGGTCTGCAGGAGCCTGAGTACGCGTACTCATGTGCGCCCGCGAGCCGTCCCGGCAGGGTGGTGGTATGACACGCGTACCGCTCGGACCTCCGCGCCGTCGGCACTGGCCGTGGTCCCACAGGACCCCCACCGGCGCGGACGTCACCGTCGCCGTCCTGTTGTTCCTGCTCGAAGCCGTCGTGTTCGTCCTCGGCGTCTTCGGGCACGGGATGGAGGCGTGGGCCGCTCAGGGGGACAGGGAGCGGATCGAGGCGGCGGAACTCGCGAGCCTGGCCTGGCAGTCCCACTTCCTTCTCGTGCCGGTCGGCGTGGCCGTCATCGCGATGGTGTCGCGTGCCCGCTGGACGGTGGTGTCCCAGCTGCTGGCCGCCGCGTTGGTGGCGGCCCTCCTCGTCCTCGCCCGGCACGACTACGAACGCTCCCACCCTGTTCCCGCCCCGCGTCCGGGCCCGGAGTACGTGCCCTGCTACAGCGGTAGCGGCCGGTGCAACTGACGGTTGGACGTTCCGCCGAAACGGACCGGGGTCCGTGGTCGCGACGGCGCATTGCCCCGGTGGGGAGCGGGGGGGCTTGGCTGGTCGTGATCAAGGGGGAGAGGGAGACACGTGACACCGATGCTCGACGGCTGTACGCCCTGGCCGGAGGAGTTCGTCGACCACTACTGGGCGGTCGGCCACTGGCAGGGCAACACCCTGGACAACCTGCTGCGCGGCTGGGCCCTCCAGTACGGGCCGCGCACTGCGCTCGTGCACGGCGGCACGCGCCTCACGTACGCGCAGCTGAACCGGCGCGTCGACCGGATGGCCGCCGGGTTCCGGGGGCGGGGGCTGCGGCCCGGGATGCGGGTCGTGGTGCAGCTGCCGAACGTGCCCGAGTTCGTCGTCACCGCGTTCGCGCTGATGCGCGCCGGGCTGGTCCCCGTGTTCTGCCCGGTCTCGTACCGTGGGGCCGAGGTGCCCGAGATCGTACGGCTCACCCAGGCCGTCGGCTACGTCGGCCCTGCCGTGTACGAGGGGTTCGACCACACGGCGATGGCCGCGGACATCGCGGCCCGGTGGCCCTTCCTGCGGCGGGTGTTCACCTATGAGGCGCCGGGCACGGAGTCCCCGTTCGGCGGACTCACCACCGACCCGTCGAACTGCCAGTACGCCCCGCTGGGCTCCCTCGACGCCCCGCCCGAGCCCGCGCTGCCGCTGAGCGCCGGCCAGGTGGCGTTCCTCCTGCCCTCCGGGGCCACCGGGCTCGTCCCGCGGACCCACAACGACTACGCCTACCAGGCGACGGCCGCCGCCGCGCTGCCGGCGCTCACCGAGGACGACGTCTACCTCGCGGCGCTGCCCGCCGAAGCCGACCTCGCCCTCGGCGCGCCCGGCATCGTCGGCGCCCTGTCCGCGGGCGCCGCCGTCGTCCTGGCCGACGGTCCGGACCCCGACGTATGCCTGCCGCTGCTCGCGCGGGAGCGGGTGACCGTCACCTCGGTGAGCCCCGGCACCGCCCGGCGGTGGCTCGACGCCCTTCCCGCCGCCCGGCCCGCCCCCTCCGGCCTGCGCCTCGTGCAGATCGCCGGTGCGCACCCGGACCGGGAGACCGCCGAGCGGATCGGCACGGAACTGAACTGCCGCGTCCAGCAGGTCTTCGGCCTGCCCGAGGGCCTGCTCGTGCTCACCCGCCCGACGGACCCGGACGGGTCCGCCCTCGCCACGCACGGCCGCCCGCTCTCGGCCGACGACCAGATCCGCGTCGTCGACGCCGACGGCAAGGACGTTCCCGACGGGGACACCGGCGAACTCCTGGCCCGTGGCCCGCACACGGTACGCGGCTACTACCGCGACCCCGACCGCGACGCCCGCGCCTTCACCCCCGACGGCTACCTCCGCACGGGCCACCTCGCCCACCGCACCCCGGACGGCGACCTGGTGGTGACGGGTCGCCCGGACGGAACCTAGGGTCTGTCGTCAAAGTCCCGTCTGCCCCGCGGCGTCTGGCACGCACTCTCGCCGCACCGGGCGCAAGACCGAGTACGCCCAGTACGAGGT
>NZ_JBEZWL010000079.1:0-35141 GCF_040648015.1 Streptomyces sp. NPDC029216
GGACCGGGCGGGGACGGCCGGTGAGGGCGCTCGCCGGGTGGGCCGTGCGCGGGACCGCCGCCGCGCTCACCGCGGCCGGGCTGGGCCACACCCTGTGGACCGGGGTGACCGAACCCGGCACCGCCCTCGCCTTCGCCACCCTCGTCACCGTCGGCGAACTCGCCCGCCGCGACCATCCCGCCGAGGACCGCCGCCCCGCACCCCTCGGCTCCGCCGGAGCCCTCGCCTACGCCCTGCTCGGGCAGGACGCCGGGCACCCCACCCACCACGGGGTGCTCCAGATCGTCGCCGTCGTCGTCGCGGCCGCCCTCGCCGGGAGCGTCCCGCACATCGCCCGCGGCCACGGCCCCGCCCTGGACCACGTGGCCCGCCGGGTCCTGGCCGTCGCCTTCGCCGCCGCCTGCTTCCAGCCCCTCCACGGCTCCGGCCGCCTGGAACACGGGGTCGGGCAGGGCCCGTACCTCGTCCTGTTCCTGCTGCTCCTGCTGGGCCTCACCGCCCTGTGCGACGCCGTGCTCGCCGCCGCGCTGGCCGGAGCCCGCACCGGGTGGCCGTACGGGCCGCTGCTGCGCGACGAACTGCGCGCGCAGCTCGGGATCGGCCCCGCCATCTGCGCCACCGGGGCCGTGATGGCGCTCGGCGTGGCCGTGGCGGGCCTGTGGGCCCTGCCGGTCTTCAGCGTCCCGCTGCTGCTGACCCAGCTGTCCTTCCACCGGATCGCCGCCGTCCGCACCACCTACCGCCAGACCATCACCTCCCTGGCCCGGGCCACCGAGATCGCCGGCTGCACCGCCCCCGGCCACTCCCGCCGGGTCGCCGCCCTCAGCTGCGCCGTCGGCCGGGAGCTCGGGCTCTCGGAGCGGGAGCTCACGGTGCTGGAGTACGCGGCCCTGATGCACGACATCGGCCAGCTCTCGCTCGTCGACCCCGTCCCCGACGGGGCCACCGCCGAGCTGCCCCCGGACGAGGCCCGCCGGATCGCCGGGCTCGGCGGCGAGGTGGCGCGGCAGACCGGGGTCCCGGCGGAGGTCGCGGTGATCGTGGAGCGGCAGGCCGACCCGTACCGGGAGCAGCCCGTCGCCGCCCGGATCGTGCGCGCGGTGAACGCGTACGACGACCTGGCCGGGGCGAGCCGTCACCCGGGTGGCTCACTGGCCGCCCTGGAACGGCTGCGCCTGGGCACCGGGCACGACTACCAGCCGGAGGTCGTGGAGTCCCTGGCGAGGGTTCTGGCCAGGGGCGGACGCGGCAGAGTCGTTCCCGTCCCGCCGGGGTAACCCATGGGTAATGAGCGGTCGTCCGAGCGGGCATGGTTGGATGCAGTAAGGGGTGTCCGTGAGGGTGTCCGCAAGGCTGAACCATTGGAGCGGCAGGCGGGAATCGTGAGGATCTTCGGGAAGGTACGGCATCGGCCCTCCGCCTCGTGGCGGCAGGCCACCGACCGCGCGTTCACGCTGATCGGCGACGGTCGGTACGAGGACGCGGGTGCGCTCCTGACCAGAGCGGCGGACCTGGAGCCCTGGCTGTCCGAGTCCTGGTTCAACCTGGCCCTTCTCCACAAGTTCCGGCACGACTGGGAGCAGGCGCGGGCCGCCGGCCTGCGCGCCGTCGCCCTGCTGGACCGCGAGACCGGCGCCCCCGACTGGTGGAACGTCGGCATCGCCGCGACCGCGCTGCAGGACTGGCCGCTGGCCCGCCGGGCCTGGCAGGCGTACGGGCTGAAGGTGCCCGGCGACCCGCACAGCACGGCCGGGACGGGCGAACCGGTGGGCATGGAGCTCGGCAGCGCGGCCGTGCGGCTGTCGCCCGAGGGCGAGGCCGAGGTCGTATGGGGCCGCAGGCTCGATCCGGCCCGGATGGAGGTCCTGTCCATTCCGCTGCCCTCCTCGGGACGGCGCTGGGGCGAGGTCGTCCTGCACGACGGGGTGCCCCACGGGGAGCGGGTCACCGCGGCCGGCCCCTCGTACCCCGTCTTCGACGAGATCGAGCTGTGGGCGCCCTCCCCGGTACCGACCTGGGTGGTGCTGCTGGAGGCCGCCACCGAGGACGACCGCGACGCCCTGGAGCAGCTGGCCTCCGACGCGGGCTTCGCCGCCGAGGACTGGTCCTCCTCGGTACGGCTGCTGTGCCGGACCTGTTCGGAGAGCACGATGCCCAGCGGCGAGGGCAACGGCGACCACCTCGACCCGCACGACCACAGCGAGCCCGGCCACCCCGGCCCGCTGGGCCACCGCACGGCCGGCTCCGGTTCGCTGTGGGTGCCCGAGCGCGAATGCGGCATCGCCGCCCCGGCCGGTCTGGTGCGCGGGCTGCTCGACGGCTGGGTCGCGGACAGCCCCGACAGCAGGGAGTGGCGGGATCTCGAAGAAGTCTGCTGACCCCGGGCCGTAGGCTGTACGGGCACACCACGGACTTGAGGGAAGGCGTACGGCGGACATGGCGCAGCAGGAGAACCAGGTGACCCCGATCGACGACGAGGGCTACGTCGTGGACACCGAGGACTGTGAGGCGCGCGAGCTCGCCCACCGCGAACGCGGTACGTCCCGCCCGATCACGGTGGTCGGCAACCCGGTGCTGCACCGCGAGTGCAAGGACGTCACCGAGTTCGGTGACGAGCTGGCGCAGCTGATCGACGACATGTTCGCCAGCCAGAAGACCGCCGAGGGCGTGGGCCTGGCCGCCAACCAGATCGGCGTGGACGCCAAGGTCTTCGTCTACGACTGCCCCGACGACGACGGTGTGCGCCACACCGGTGTCGTGGTCAACCCCAAGCTCGTCGAGCTGCCGGCCGCCGCCCGCGTGCTGGACGACTCCAACGAGGGCTGCCTCTCGGTCCCCACCGCGTACGCCTCCCTGGCCCGCCCGGACTACGCCGAGGTCACCGGCCAGGACGCGCAGGGCAACCCGATCAAGGTCCGCGGTACCGGCTACTTCGCGCGCTGCCTCCAGCACGAGACCGACCACCTGTACGGCTACCTGTACATCGACCGCCTCTCGAAGCGCGACCGCAAGGACGCGCTGCGCCAGATGGCGGAGAACGCCCCGCGCTACGAGATCGTCCCGAACGACTGATCCCGCGACCGGTCCCGGTCGCGGCCGCGCGCCGCACCTGTACGAAGGCCCCGCTCCGGAAGCGTTCCGGAGCGGGGCCTTCGCCTGTGGGGGGTCTGCGCGTGGGTCGCGCGCTGTGGCGTACCCGGATCACACCACCGCCGGTGTGCGGCGGCCAGGCACACCCGCCCCGAATGTCAAGTCATGGGCGATTACCGGCCGTTGGCGTCTCTCCCGCCACCGCGCGCGTCGCGCACGGGAGGAGGGGCGAGGACTAGAAGTCCTCGTCCAGGTCGACGGTGCCCTCGACGGCCACCTGGTACGCCGACGGGCGGCGCTCGAAGAAGTTCGTCAGCTCCTGGACGCCCTGGAGCTCCATGAACGAGAACGGGTTCTGCGAGCCGTACACCGGCGGGAAGCCGAGGCGCACCAGACGCTGGTCGGCGACGCACTCCAGGTACTCGCGCATCGAGTCGGTGTTCATGCCCGGCAGGCCGTCACCGCACAGGTCGCGGCCGAACTGCAGCTCCGCCTCCACGGCCTCCTTCAGCATGTCGGTGACCTGCTGCTGGAGGGCGTCGTCGAACAGCTCCGGCTCCTCCTTGCGGACCGTGTCCACGACCTCGAACGCGAAGTTCATGTGCATGGTCTCGTCGCGGAACACCCAGTTGGTGCCGGTGGCCAGACCGTGCAGCAGGCCGCGCGAGCGGAACCAGTACACGTACGCGAACGCGCCGTAGAAGAACAGGCCCTCGATGCACGCGGCGAAGCAGATCAGGTTCAGCAGGAAGCGGCGCCGGTCGGCGGCCGTCTCCAGCCGTTCGATCTTCTCGACCGAGTCCATCCACTTGAAGCAGAACTGCGCCTTCTCGCGGATGGAGGGGATCTCCTCGACCGCGTCGAAGGCGGCCGCGCGGTCGTCCGGGTCGGGCAGGTAGGTGTCGAGCAGCGTCAGGTAGAACTGGACGTGCACGGCCTCCTCGAACAGCTGGCGCGACAGGTACAGGCGCGCCTCCGGGGAGTTGATGTGCTTGTAGAGCGTCAGCACCAGGTTGTTCGAGACGATCGAGTCGCCCGTCGCGAAGAACGCGACCAGACGGCCGATCATGTGCTGCTCGGCCGGCGTCAGCTTCGCGAGGTCGGCGACGTCCGAGTGGAGGTCGACCTCCTCCACCGTCCAGGTGTTCTTGATCGCGTCCCGGTAGCGCTCGTAGAAGTCCGGGTAGCGCATCGGACGGAGCGTGAGCTCGAAGCCCGGGTCGAGGAGGTTCTTCTTGTCGGTGGAGCTCATTACTGGCAGGCCTCGCAGGACTCGGGGTTCTCAAGGGAGCAGGCCAGCGCCTCGGCGTCCAGGGCCTGCGGCAGCTGGGTGGGGGTGGCGGCAGCCGGGACGGCGGTGCCGGAGGCCGCGCGGGCGATCTTCGTCGCCGGGCGCGAGCGCAGGTAGTACGTGGTCTTCAGGCCCTGCTTCCAGGCGTACGCGTACATCGAGCTGAGCTTGCCGATGGTGGGCGTCTCCAGGAACAGGTTCAGCGACTGGCTCTGGTCCAGGTACGGCGTACGGGCCGCCGCCATGTCGATCAGGCCGCGCTGCGGGATCTCCCACGCCGTGCGGTACAGCTCGCGGACCTCCGCCGGGATCCAGCCGAAGCCCTGCACGGAGCCCGAGGACTCGCGCAGCGCCTCACGGGTCTGCGCGTCCCACACGCCCAGCTTCTTGAGGTCCTCCACCAGGTAGGCGTTGACCTGGAGGAACTCGCCGCTGAGGGTCTCGCGCTTGAAGAGGTTGGAGACCTGCGGCTCGATGCACTCGTACACGCCCGCGATCGAGGCGATCGTCGCCGTCGGGGCGATCGCGAGGAGCAGGGAGTTGCGCATGCCGGACTGCGCGATCCGGGCGCGCAGGGCGTCCCAGCGCTCGGGCCAGTGGCGCTCGGTCTCGTAGTGGTCGGGGTGCAGCACGCCCTGCGCGGTACGGGTCTGCTCCCAGGCGGGCAGCGGGCCGCTGCGCTCGGCGAGGTCGCAGGAGGCCTCGTACGCGGCCAGCATGATGCGCTCGGCGATCTTCGTCGACAGGGCCTTCGCCCCGGCGGAGTCGAAGGGCAGGCGCAGCTTGAAGAAGACGTCCTGGAGGCCCATCGCGCCCAGGCCCACCGGACGCCACTTGGCGTTGGAGCGGCCGGCCTGCTCGGTCGGGTAGAAGTTGATGTCCACGACGCGGTCGAGGAAGGTCACGGCCGTGCGGACGGTCTCGTCCAGGCGCTCCCAGTCCATCTCGCCGTCGACGACGAAGGCGCCGAGGTTGACGGAGCCGAGGTTGCAGACGGCGGTCTCGCCGTCGTTGGTGACCTCGATGATCTCGGTGCAGAGGTTGGAGGAGTGGACCACCGTGCCGGGCAGCGCGGTCTGGTTCGCGGTCCGGTTGGAGGCGTCCTTGAACGTCATCCAGCCCTGGCCGGTCTGCGCGAGGGTGCGCATCATGCGGCCGTACAGGTCACGGGCCGGCATGGTCTTCTTGGCCAGCCCGGAGGCCTCGGCCTTGACGTAGGCGGCGTCGAACTCGGCGCCGTACAGGTCCACCAGCTCGGGCACGTCGGCCGGGGAGAACAGCGACCACTCGGCGTCGGCGTTCACGCGGCGCATGAACTCGTCCGGGATCCAGTGGGCGAGGTTGAGGTTGTGCGTACGGCGCTGGTCCTCGCCGGTGTTGTCGCGGAGCTCCAGGAACTCCTCGATGTCGGCGTGCCAGGTCTCCAGGTAGACGGCGGCGGCACCCTTGCGGCGGCCGCCCTGGTTCACAGCGGCCACGGAGGCGTCGAGGGTCTTCAGGAACGGCACGATGCCGTTGGAGTGGCCGTTGGTGCCGCGGATCAGCGAACCGCGGGCGCGGATGCGCGAGTACGACAGGCCGATGCCGCCGGCGTGCTTCGAGAGGCGGGCGACCTGGTGGTAGCGGTCGTAGATGGAGTCCAGCTCGTCCAGCGGGGAGTCCAGCAGGTAGCAGGAGGACATCTGCGGGTGCCGCGTACCCGAGTTGAACAGGGTCGGCGACGACGGCAGGTAGTCGAGCCGGCTCATCAGGCTGTACAGCGAGGCCACTTCCTCGACGGCGCGGACGCTGTCGTCCTCGGCCAGGCCGCAGGCCACGCGCAGCATGAAGTACTGCGGGGTCTCGATCACCTGGCGGGTGATCGGGTGGCGCAGCAGGTAGCGGCTGTGCAGGGTGCGCAGGCCGAAGAAGCCGAAGCGGTCGTCCGCACCCTCGGCGAGCGCGTGCTCGACCAGCGCGTTCAGGCGGGCGGCGTGGGCGGCGACGAACTCGGCGGTGCGGTCGGCGATCAGGCCCTCGCGGTGGCCGACGGCGACGGACTCGGCGAAGGAGGTCGCGCCCTGGCCGGCGGCCTCGTCGGCCACGGCCAGCGTCAGCAGGCGGGCGGCCAGACGGGAGTAGGCCGGGTCCTCGGAGATCAGGCCGGCCGCGGCCTCGGTGGCGAGCCCGCGCAGCTCGGCCTCGTCGGCGGAGGCGCTGCGGCCGCGCAGCGCGGCGGCGGCGACCCGTCCGGGGTCGGTGTCGGGGAGGTCGGCCGTGAGCTCGGTGAGGGTGCGCAGCAGCGCGGCGCCGGGGCCCTCTGCTTCGGGGTGGTCGGACTCTGCGCGCGGGGCGGCGGGCGCGATGGTCACGGGGGAGCTCTCCCTCACTCGGCCCGGTCATCGGCGGAGCGGGGCGCGAGCGGGCGCATGCGGGCGCGCGCACAAGCGCGTTCGGCACCACATGGCGTCCACCGGCCCAACCGCGAGGCCCGGACGAATCGACACCCCGGTTCGGTCGATCCGGGGGGCACTGCCGGCAGGTCCTCGGACTCGCGGATACGCGGGTGGGCGTACGTCACACCGTTGCGGGACAGTTCCGGATTCCCACCGGATTCCCCTGCGGCGGCAGCAGGCATGAGCATACATGTGGGGGCGACCCGATGCGGTAGCCCCCACATGTTGTGTCGGGTGCATGCGGAGCGTGTCGTTACAGCTCCAGTCGGTATGTGAGCAGGGTGAGTTCCGGGATGGGCGACCAGTCCCGTTCGGGCGTACGGACGAACCCGAGCCGCTCGTAGATCCGCTGGGCTCCGCGCATGGCCGGCTGGGTGGACAGCACCAGCGCCGTGACCCCCTCCAGGGCCCGGGCCCGTTCGGCGCAGACCCGTACGAGGGCCTCCCCGACGCCCTGCCCGCGGGCCTCGGCGGCCACCGCGAGCATCCGGAACTCGGCCTCGTGCGGGCCGGCGACGTCCGCGAGCCGGCTTCCGGGCGGGGCGAACGTCACCCCGCCGAGCACCTCCCCGTCGCGCACGGCGACGAGCACCTCCCCGTCGCCGGCCCGGCCGGCGACGTCGCGCAGGACGTTGAGGTAGTGGTCGTCCTCGTTCTGGTCGAGCAGCCCGTCCCCGGTGTAGGCCTGCCCGGTGATCTCGCCGAGCCGCGCGTACTCGTCTTCCCTCGCCGTTCTGATCTCGAAGTCCATGCGGTCGAGTGTGCGCCACGGGTGTCGGTGCCCGGCGCTATCGTCGGAAGCAGCACCGTCGAGGAAGGCGAGCGAGGCATGACCGTCATGACCGAACGTCCCCACATGACGACCGAAGTGTTCGAGCACCTGGCCCGTATGGCGGCCCGCGAGGAGGAGGGGCTGCGACTGGAGTTCATTGGTGGGGTGCTGAGGAGCAAGGCCATGCCGGACGGGGACCACGGGCGGATCATCGTGTGGCTGGCGCGGATCTGTATGCAGCGCCACCCGGATTTCTGGCTGCACCAAGGGCAGGGGATCAAGGCGGAACGGTACCGGGAGGGCCGCGCCATTCCGGACGGGGTACTGGCGCACGAGGACGCGTTCGTCGGGCAGAGTGACTGGGGGGATCCGGGCGCGATCCTGATGGCCGTCGAGTTGACCTCCTGGGACTCCGACACGGAGCGGCGCGACCGGATCGAGAAGCCGCGCGCTTATGCGGAGACCGGTATCCCCGTCTACCTGCTCATCGACCGGCTCAAGTGTCAGGTTCTCGTCTACAGCGACCCGGATGGCGACCGGTACGAGACCGTACGTACCGTTCCCTTCGGCAAGGACGTCACGCTCCCCGACCCTGTCGGCATCACCCTCCAGACCGAGCGCCTCAAGGACTGGGTGCGCTGACCCCGCGTACGCGGATGGGCCCCGCCGGATGACCAGCGGGGCCCATCAGTAACCCTTCAGCAGCAGCGGAAGCCCTCGCGCGGGTCCGCCTCGCGGGCGTCCGTGCGGGCGCGTTCGAAGGCGCGGCGGGTCATGACCTCGGCATCGGGGTCGTGGGAGCGGGCGTGGGCGACGTAGCGGTCGTACGCGGCCTCGCCGGAGAACTCCCGTACGTAGTACCGCGCCTTGGCCAGCGCCCCCCGGACCGCGCCGCTCACGCGACCGGGTCCTTCACGCGGCCGCCGCCCCCGTCGAGGCCGGCCGCCGCGAGCTCGGCCTTCTCCTCGGCCGTGGCGATCAGCCCCGCCGGAGCGATGATCTTCGACTCGGTCCACGGCACCTCGGAAAGGCGGACCGACGCGGGGTCGGACACGGCCTTGAAGCAGGTCCGGGCCGCGTCCAGCAGCACGATGATGATCAGGGCCGCGAAGAGGGCCGACAGGACGCCGTCCACCGTGGCGTTGGTGACCACGGTGTGCATCTCGTCCATGGTCTTGGCGGGCGGCAGCACCTTCCCGGCGTCGATGCCCGTCTGGTACTTGTCGCGCTGTGCGAAGAAGCCGATCTTCACGTCGTCCGAGAAGACCTTCTGGTAGCTCGCGGTGAGGGTGACGGCCACGTCCCAGGCCAGCGGAACGGCCGTGACCCAGGCCCACTTGAGCCGGCCCGACTTGACCAGCAGCGTGGTGCACACGGCCAGCGCGACCGCCGCGAGCAGCTGGTTCGCGATGCCGAACAGCGGGAACAGCTGGTTGATGCCGCCCAGCGGGTCCTTGACGCCGACCCACAGGAAGTAGCCCCAGCCGCCGACGACGACGGCGCTGGCCACCCACACGCCCGGCTTCCAGCTGACGTCCTTGAAGGACTTGTGCACGTTGCCCAGGGTGTCCTGGAGCATGAACCGGCCCACCCGGGTGCCCGCGTCCACCGTCGTCAGGATGAACAGGGCCTCGAACATGATGGCGAAGTGGTACCAGAACGCCTTCATCCCGGCCCCGCCGACCACGGCGGAGAAGATCTCCGACATTCCGAGCGCGAACGTCGGCGCGCCGCCCGTACGGGACAGCAGGGTGGTCTCCTCGACGTCCTTGGCGGCCTGCGCGAGGGCTTCGGGGGAGATGGCGAAGCCGAGGTGCCCGACCGCCGCCGAAGCGGACTGGACGGTGGTGCCGATGACCCCGGCGGGGGAGTTCACGCCGAAGAACAGGCCGGGCTCGATGATGCTCGCCGCTATCACGGCCATGACGGCGACGAAGGACTCGGTGAGCATGGCGCCGTAGCCGATGACGCGGACCTGGGTCTCCTTCTGGATCATCTTCGGGGTGGTGCCCGAGGAGACCAGGGAGTGGAAGCCGGACAGGGCCCCGCACGCGATGGTGATGAAGACGAAGGGGAACATCGATCCGGCGAAGACCGGCCCGTCGCCGCGGGTGGCGAAGTCGGTCACCGAGGGCATCTTCAGCGTCGGCATGGCGACGACCACGCCGACGGCCATCAGCCCGATCGTGCCGACCTTCATGAAGGTGGACAGGTAGTCGCGGGGGGCGAGCAGCAGCCACACCGGGAGCACGGAGGCGAAGAAGCCGTACCCGATCATCCAGAGGACCAGGGTCTCCTTCTCCAGGGTGAAGAACTCCGCCCAGGAGGACTCGGCGACCCAGCCGCCCGCCACGATCGCCAGGAGCAGCAGCGCGACGCCGACGACGGAGACCTCGGTGACCCGCCCGGGCCGCAGCCAGCGCAGGTAGACGCCCATGAAGAGGGCGATCGGGATGGTCATGCCGATGGAGAAGACGCCCCAGGGGGAGTGCCCCAGCGCGTTGACGATGACCAGGCCGAGCACCGCCAGCAGGATGATCATGATGGTGAACACGGCGAGCAGGGCGGCGGCCCCGCCGATCGGGCCTATCTCGTCCCGGGCCATCTGGCCGAGCGAACGCCCGTCGCGCCGGGTGGAGAAGAACAGCGTCACCATGTCCTGGACGGCGCCGGCGAAGATGACGCCCGCGACGATCCAGATCGTGCCCGGCAGGTAGCCCATCTGGGCGGCGAGCACCGGGCCGACGAGCGGGCCGGCGCCGGCGACGGCGGCGAAGTGGTGGCCGAAGAGGACGCGCCGGTCGGTGGGGTGGAAGTCGACACCGTTGTCGAGGCGTTCGGCGGGGGTGGCCCGCGTCTTGTCCAGCTTCAGCACGCGGTTCGCGATGAACCGGGAGTAGAAGCGGTAGCCGATGGCGTACGAGCCCAGCGCGGCGGCGAGCAGCCAGGCGGCCGAGATCTCCTCACCGCGAGAGAGCGCGAGCACGCCCCAGCCGATGGCCCCGACGAGGGCCACGAGCACCCATACGGCGATCGACTGCGGGGTGGCCCTGGCCGTCGGTGTCCGTTGTGTTCCTGTTGCTCCCGGTTCCGACATGATCCTCGTCCCCTCGTTGATCATCTGCGTAAGCGCACGGAATATACGGGGGGTTACCGGTGGACGTAAGCCCCCGTCCGTATAGCGGTACGAGCGTCCACCGGGGCCGGAAGGGTCGTCAACCGTTGATCACACAGCAGGTCGCTGGAGGCGGGCAACGAACTTATAACGGTCGCCGCGATATACCGATCGCACCCATTCGACCGGTTCTCCGTCGGCGTCCAGCGAGTGCCGCGAGAGCATCAGCATGGGCAGGCCCACGTCGGTGCCGAGCAGGCCGGCCTCGCGCGGGGTGGCCAGGGAGGTCTCGATGGTCTCCTCGGCCTCCGCGAGCCGGACGTCGTACACCTCGGCGAGGGCCGTGTAGAGGGAGGTGTACTTGACCAGTGAACGGCGCAGCGCGGGGAAGCGCTTGGCCGACAGGTGCGTGGTCTCGATGGCCATGGGCTCACCGCTGGCCAGGCGTAGCCGCTCGATGCGCAGCACCCGCCCGCCGGTGGCGATCTTGAGCAGTCCGGCGAGGGTGTCGTCGGCGGTCACGTAGCCGATGTCGAGGAGCTGGGAGGTGGGCTCCAGGCCCTGGGCGCGCATGTCCTCGGTGTAGGAGGAGAGTTGCAGCGGCTGGGAGACCTTGGGCTTGGCGACGAAGGTGCCCTTGCCCTGGATGCGCTCCAGCCGGCCCTCGACCACGAGCTCCTGCAGGGCCTGCCGGACGGTGGTCCGGGAGGTGTCGAACTCGGCGGCGAGCGTCCGCTCCGGCGGCACGGGGGTGCCGGGGGGGAGGGTTTCGGTCATGTCGAGCAAGTGCCGCTTGAGTCGGTAGTACTTGGGTACACGCGCCGTCCGAGTGGCTGGCCCGCCCTCCGGTTCCGTGGTCGCCCCTTCGGTGGACATCGCCGCCCGCCTTCCCGACTCCAGTTTCGCTGCCGTCACCGGCTCCTCCGATATGTGCGGTCACATGGTGACACGGGTGGGAGGGCAGGCCTCCTCCCTCCCCCAGGTGTCGGTCCGGTAACGGACCGAGCACCCGCTCATTAGACCCTTGACACCCCTAAAGGTCTAGGCCAAGCTCCCGGTACTGGTCTAAACCAATATGGATCAGATCCCGGCCCCACGGGCAGTACTTGGTACGTACGTCACCGCGGCGGGCGAGGGAAGGTGCAAAGCAGCATCCCTGAGGAGGGTGGCGTGAAGCGCAAGCTCATTGCGGCGGTCGGTGTTGTGGGCATGATGGCCGGTGTCGCGGCGTGCGGCAACGGCGGCGACGACAAGCCGAAGTCCGACGCGGGTGGCGCAAAGGAGATCACCGTCTGGGTGATGGACGGATCCGCACCGAAGGCCTGGATCGAGCAGGTCAACAAGGAGTTCTCGGCCAAGCACCCCGGTGTGACGGTGAAGGTCGAGGAGCAGAAGTGGACCGGCATCCAGGAGAAGGTCACCACCGCCCTCTCCGAGAACACCCCGCCGGACGTCCTGGAGCTCGGCAACACCCAGACCGCCGGTTACGCGGTCACCGGCGGCCTCGCCGACCTCACGAAGGACAAGGCCCAGCTCGGCGCCGACGCCTGGCAGAAGAGCATGCTCGCCTCCGCCGAGGTCGACGGCAAGCTCTACTCCGCCCCCTGGTACGCCGCCAACCGCGTCGTCGTCTACGACAAGAAGGCCTACGAGAAGGCCGGCGTCACCCCGCCGAAGACCCGCGACGAGTGGATCGCCGGCCTGGAGAAGCTGAAGGCGTCCGACCCCTCCGCCCAGCCGATCTACCTGCCCGGCCAGAGCTGGTACATCCTCGCCGGCTTCATCTGGGACGAGGGCGGCGACCTCGCCGTCAAGGACGGCGGCAAGTGGAAGGGCCAGCTCTCCACCCCGCAGGCCGCCGCCGCGATGGACTTCTACAAGAAGCTCCAGTCCTACTCCACGGCCCCCAAGGACAAGGACGAGGCCACCCCGCAGCAGTCCACCGACATCATCCCCAAGGGCGGCATCTCCTCCTGGATCGGCCTCGGCTGGGAGGCCGGCGGTGCTGAGAAGGCCCTGAAGGACGCGGGCAAGGAAGCCGACTTCGGCTACTTCCCGATCCCGGGCAAGACGGCCGACAAGTCCGGCACCGTCTTCCTCGGCGGCTCCAACCTCGCCGTCGCCGAGCGCTCCAAGAACAAGGAGCTCGCCAAGGAGTGGCTGGCCCTCGCCACCGGCAAGGACCAGATGACCAAGTACGCCGCCGAGGTCAAGGGCGCGCTGCTGCCCAACCAGGTCGGCGCCAACTTCACCCCGGCCGCCGGCTCCTTCGCCGAGGCCATGGCCAAGGCCGGCCTCAACGGCAAGATCACCCCGGTGACCGCGGGCTGGGCGAACGTCGAGACCGAGCCGAACCCGATCAAGGAGTTCATGACCAAGGTCCTGAAGGGTGAGGACGCGGCCAAGGCGGGCGCGGACGCGGACAAGGAAATCGCGAACCGCATCACCAAGTAACGGCCCCACCCGGCAGTACCCGCACAGCCCAGCAGTGTGAACGCACCGGGGGGCGCGGCGGGCGGCCAGCCGCCCCTGCGCCCCCGGTCGCGCATTTGACTCCACAGTCAACCGCGAGGAAGCCAAGCCATGACCGTGCACTCCCAGGGAGCGACGACCAGCGCTCCACAGGACGCACCACACAAGTCCGCCGGACGGCCGAAGGTGCCCGCCACCGCAGCCGGCCCCCGTCCCGCGCCTCCTCGCGGGGGCAGAAAACAGCTCCCCTCGGGGTGGCTGCCCTACCTGCTGGTCCTGCCGGCCGCGGCCAGCATCGCCCTCCTGCTGCTGTACCCGCTGATCAAGAACGTGATCCTGTCCTTCCAGGACATCAACAAGATCGAGTTCATCCAGCGGAAGTACCCCTTCGCGGGCTTCGACAACTACACCCAGCTGCTCGGCGACTCGAACTTCTGGACCGTCGTCGTCCGCAGCTTCCTCTTCACCTTCGCCAACGTCGCGCTGATCATGGTGATCGGCAGCCTCATCGGCATCCTGCTCAACCGCCTCGGCAAGTGGATGCGCCTGGTCCTGTCGATGGCGCTGGTCATGGCCTGGGCCATGCCCGTCGTCGCCTCCGTCCAGGTCTTCTCCTGGCTGTTCGACGAGCAGTTCGGCGTCATGAACTGGGTCATGCGCACGATCGGCTTCTCCGGCTACGAACAGCACAACTGGTTCGAGACCGGCCTGTCCACCATGACGATCATCACGCTCCTGGTGGTCTGGGGCTCCATCCCCTTCGTCGCCCTCAACATGTACGCCGGCCTCACCACGGTCGGCGCCGAACTCTACGAGGCCGCCCGCATGGACGGCGCCAACGGCTGGCAGACCTTCTGGAAGGTCGTCTTCCCCAACCTGAAGCCGTTCTTCCTCGTCACCACCTTCCTTGAGGTGATCTGGGTCTTCAAGGCCTTCACCCAGGTCTACGCGATGAACAAGGGCGGCCCGGACCGCGGCTCCGAGATCCTCCCGGTCTTCGCCTACGTCGAGGGCCAGAGCCAGGCCCACTACGGCCTCGCCGCCGCGATCTCCGTCCTGACGATCCTGATCCTGCTGGTCGTCATGTCCTTCTACTTCCGCCTGATCCTGAAGCAGGAGGAGGAGCAGTGAGCACCACCACCGCCCCGGACAAGCCCGCCCAGCAGCTGCGCACCCGCAAGCCGCTGCGCCCCGCGACCGTCGCCAAGAACCTCGGCGCGCTGCTGCTGGCCCTGGTCTTCGTCTTCCCGGTCTACTGGATGTTCTCCTCGGCCCTCAAGCCGAACAGCGAGATCCTCACCAAGGACCCGGTCTTCGTCTTCACCCCGACGCTGGAGAACTTCTCCAAGGCCACCGGCGTCGACAACTTCTGGACCTACGTCACCAACAGCCTCGTCGTCACCGTCGGCGCCGTCCTGCTGGCCCTGCTGGTCGCCCTCGCCGCGAGCTTCGCGATCGCCCGCATGAAGTTCAAGGGCCGCAAGGGCCTCGTCCTCGGCGTGATGATGGCCCAGATGGCCCCCTGGGAGGTCATGGTCATCGCGATGTACCTGATCGCCCGCGACGCCGAGATGCTGAACAGCATCGGCCTGCTCACCGCGATCTACTTCGTGATGGTCCTCCCCTTCACCATCTGGACCCTCCGCGGCTTCATCGCCGCCGTCCCGGTGACCCTGGAGGAGGCCGCCCAGATCGACGGCTGCACCCGCGGCCAGGCCTTCCGCAAGGTGATCTTCCCGCTGCTGGCCCCCGGCCTGATGTCCACCTCGCTCTTCGGCTTCATCACCGCCTGGAACGAGTTCGCGATGGTCCTGATCCTCAACAAGGACAAGACCGCCCAGACCCTGCCGCTGTGGCTGACCCAGTTCAAGACCGCCTTCGGCAACGACTGGGGCGCCACCATGGCCGCGTCCTCGATCTTCGCGATCCCCGTCCTGGTGATCTTCATCTTCCTCCAGCGCAAGGCCGTCGGCGGCATGACCTCCGGCGCCGTGAAGGGATAACGGCCATGACGATCCTTGCGCACCACACCGATACGTTGACCCGCGACGCCCTCGCGGTCCTCCAGCCCGGCTTCGAGGGCACCACCGCCCCCTCCTGGCTGCTGCGCCAGGTCGGCCAGGGCCTCACCGCCGTCGGCCTCTTCGGCCGCAACATCGTCTCGGCGGAGCAGCTCGCCGCGCTCACCGCGCAGCTGCGCCGCGAGCGGGACGACCTCCTCGTCGCCATCGACGAGGAGGGCGGCGACGTCACCCGCCTGGAGGTCCGCGGCGGTTCCTCCTTCCCCGGCAACCTGGCCCTCGGCGCCGTCGACGACACCGACCTGACCCGCGAGGTCGCCCGCGAGCTGGGCCGCCGCCTCGCCGAGTGCGGGGTCAACCTCAACTGGGCCCCGTCCGCCGACGTCAACTCCAACCCCGACAACCCGGTCATCGGCGTCCGCTCCTTCGGCTCCGACACCCGCCTCGCCGCCCGGCACACCGCCGCGTACGTCGAGGGCCTCCAGGCCGCCGGAGTCGCAGCCTGCACCAAGCACTTCCCGGGCCACGGCGACACCAACGTCGACTCCCACCACGCGCTGCCCCGCATCGACGTGGACCTGGACACCCTCCAGGCCCGCGAGCTGGTCCCGTTCAGGGCGGCCATGGAGGCCGGCACCAAGGCCGTCATGAGCGCCCACATCCTCGTGCCCGCCCTCGACCCGACCCGCCCCGCCACCCTCAGCCCGCAGATCCTCACCGGCCTGCTGCGCAAGGAGCTGGGCTACGAGGGCCTCATCGTCACCGACGGCATGGAGATGAACGCCATCGCCGGGACGTACGGCATCGAGCGCGGCTCGGTCCTGGCCATCGCGGCCGGCGCCGACGCCATCTGCGTCGGCGGCGGCCTCGCCGACGAGGCGACCGTGCTGGGCCTGCGGGACGCCCTGGTCGACGCCGTACGCGAGGGCGTGCTTCCCGAGGAGCGGCTCGCCGACGCCGCCGAGCGGGTGCGCGCCCTCGCCGGATGGGCCCTCCCCCAGACTCCGTCCGGGGGGACCCCCAGGGCCAGGACGGACGCGCAGCCGGAGGGGAGCCGCGCGTCCGGCGTCGGCCTGGAGGCGGCCCGCCGCGCGCTGGTCGTGACGGGCACCCCGGTCCCCGTGGCCGCCCCGTACGTCGCCACGCTCGCACCCGTCGCGAACATCGCGGTCGGCGACGAGACCCCCTGGGGGGTGGCCGCGGAGCTGGCCTCCCTGGTCCCGGGGACCGTCTCGGGCGTCTACCCGGAGGGTTCGGCCGCCGGGGACGTACTGGCGGCCGCGGGGGACCGCACGGTCGTCGCGGTGGTCCGCGACGCGCACCGGCACCCGTGGATGACCGAGGCGCTGGACGCCCTGGTCGCCGCGCGGCCGGACACCGTGGTCGTGGAGATGGGCGTACCGCGCGCCGAGCCGCGCGGGGCGCTGTACGTCGCCACGCACGGCGCCTCCCGCGTCTGCGGGCGGGCCGCGGCCGAGGTCATCGCCGGCGTCTAGTCCGCCGGGTACGGGAAAGGGCCGGGCCCCCGAGGAGGGGGGCCCGGCCCTTTCGCGCTTGCTGCTACAGGCCCTGCCAGGAGGGCTTCTCGGCGTAGGTGTGGCGGAAGTAGTCGGCCAGCTTCAGCTTGGAGGCGGCCGCCTCGTCCACGACGACGGTCGCGTGCCGGTGCAGCTGGAGCGCGGAGGCCGGGACCAGCGCGGACAGCGGGCCCTCGACGGTCTGGGCGACCGCCTCGGCCTTGCCCTCGCCGGTGGCCAGCAGGACCAGGTGGCGGGCGTCGAGGATGGTGCCGATGCCCTGGGTGATGACGTGGTGCGGCACCTGGTCGATGTCGTCCTCGAAGAAGCGCGCGTTGTCCACGCGGGTCTGCTCCGTCAGCGTCTTGATGCGGGTGCGGGAGGCCAGCGAGGAGCAGGGCTCGTTGAAGCCGATGTGCCCGTCGGTGCCGATCCCCAGCAGCTGGAGGTCCACCCCGCCGGCGTCGGCGAGGGCCTGGTCGTACGCCTCGCAGGCCGCCTGGACGTCGGCGGCGGAGCCGTCGGGGCCCATGAAGGAGTCCTCGGTCAGGCCCAGGGGCTCGACGACCTCGCGGAGCACGACCGCGCGGTAGGACTCGGGGTGCCCGGCCGGCAGGCCGACGTACTCGTCGAGCTGGCAGACCCGGGCCCGGGAGGCGTCGACCTCGCCGGCCCTGACCTTGGCGGCGAGGGCCTCGTAGATGGGCAGCGGGGTAGAGCCGGTCGCCACGCCCAGCAGGGCGTCGGGCTTGCGGCGGACCAGGGCGGCCATGGCCTCCGCGATGAGCTCGCCGCCTGCCTTGGCGTCCTTGACGATGACAACTTCCACGCGGGGCCTGCCGATCTGAGTGGGAGGAGGTGGGCTTGTGGTATAGACCAATCTAGCAGAACGTACCCCCCGGATGGCGGTACTCCGCCCCCCTTCCATGCTGGTCCCGTCCGCCGCCGTCCGCCCGGTGTGGGGGAGAGGGTGCAGCGTGCGCGCGGGCCGCCGGACCGGGCCCGCCATCAGATTCCCTAACGACCGCTATAGAATCGCCGCATGGTGACAGGACAGCGCGGCAGGCCCCGCTCCTTCGACCGGGACGCCGCCCTCGACAAGGCGATGCTGACCTTCTGGGAGCACGGCTACGAAGCCACGTCCATCTCCGACCTGACCCGCACCCTGGGGATCAGCGCGCCCAGCCTCTACGCGGCCTTCGGTGACAAGCGCACGCTCTTCGACGAGGCGGTGGCGGTCTACGGCGGCCGGTACGGGGACTTCGCGGGCGTCGCCCTGGCCGAGGAGCCCACCGCCGAGGCGGCCGTGGAACGCGTCCTGCGCGAGGCGGCCGAGATCTACACCGACCCCGGCCACCCGCCGGGCTGCATGGTGATCACCGCGGCCGCCAACACCACCGCGCGGGACGTGGCCGAGGACCTGCGCGAGCGCCGCAACGTCAGCCTGCGCCTGTTCGAGCGCCGGATCAGGGCCGACGTCGCGTGCGGGCTGCTGCCCGCCGGCACGGACGCCCGGGCGCTGGCCCGCTTCGTCGGGGCGGTGCTCCAGGGGATGAGCCAGCAGTCCTGTGACGGGGCGACCCGCGAGGAGCTGGAGGCGGTGGCCGAGCTGGCGATGCTGGCCTGGCCCGCATAGGAAAGCCCGGGGGCCGCGCAGGAAAGGCCGGGGAAAGACAAAAGCCCGGGGGCGGGGGCCACCGGGCGGAATTCCTCTGGGCCACGGTGCAGGACGGGACCCTCAGCCCGTCCGGCACCGTAGCCCGGAGTACTTACGGCCGTCAGGTGTGCGGTTCCCGGCGGCCGGTTGGAGGCGCCTTTGCGGTCAGGGCAGAACGCGCGGACACCTCGATCCGTCCTCCTGTGCGGGGAGGGCGGAAGCTTAAGGCAATTGTGGACTAGACCAATCTGTCCTGTCCATCCAAAGCGCGGACCTACTGGCCCGTCACTTCCTCCAACAGTACGCGGAGTGTGCCCCTCCTGGATACTCCCGAGTACCCGTCGTGGGGAAAGTCATCCTCGTACCCGGGGTACGCTCGCAAGGTGCCCTCCATGAACGATCTCGTACGCCAGCACACCGCTCTCGGTGAAACCGACCTGGAGTGGCTCCACCTGCTGGTCTCGGAGTGGCAGCTGCTCTCCGACCTCTCCTTCGCGGACCTCGTCCTCTGGGTGCCCACCCTCGACGGCACCCGCTACGTCTCCGTCGCGCAGATGCGGCCGAACACCGGCCCCACCTCGTACCAGGACGACATGGTCGGCCACCTCGTGCCGCGTGGCCGCCGCCCGCTGCTCGACGCCGCCCTCGACGAGGGCCGCATCGTCCGCGAGGGTGACCCGGAGTGGCGCGAGGAGGTGCCGGTCCGCGTCGAGTCGATCCCCGTCCGCCGCGAGGGCCGGGTCCTGGGCGTGATCGCGCGCAACACCAACCTGCTCACTGTGCGTACACCGAGCCGGCTGGAGCTGACCTATCTCCAGTCCGCCTCCGACCTCGCGCAGATGATCGCCGCGGGCTCCTTCCCGTTCCCCGGCCAGCAGGTCGACATGGACGCCTCCCCGCGCGCCGGCGACGGGCTCATGCGCCTCGACGCCGACGGCGTGGTGACGTACGCGTCCCCCAACGCGCTCTCCGCCTACCACCGCCTCGGCCTCGCCGCCGACCTGGTCGGCCAGCACCTGGGCACCACCACCGCCGAACTCGCCCCCACCCGGGGTCCGGTGGACGAGGCGATCGTCAAGCTCGCCAGCGGCTGGGCCCCGCGCGAGACCGAAGTCGAGGGCAACGGCGGGGTCATCCAGCTCCGCGCGATCCCGCTCAAGCCGAAGGGGACCCGCATCGGCTCCCTGGTGCTGTGCCGGGACGTCACCGAACTGCGCCGTCGCGAACGTGAACTGATCACCAAGGACGCCACCATCCGGGAGATCCACCACCGGGTGAAGAACAACCTCCAGACGGTGGCCGCACTGCTGCGCCTCCAGGCCCGCCGGATGGATTCCGAGAGCGGGCGCGAGGCGCTCAACGAGGCGGTGCGGCGCGTCGGTTCGATCGCGATCGTGCACGAGACCCTGTCCCAGAACCTCGACGAGCGGGTCGAGTTCGACGAGATCGCCGACCGCGTGATCGCGATGGTCGCCGAGATCTCGCCCGGGAAGGTGGCGTGCCGGCGCATCGGACGCTTCGGGATCCTGGACGCGGAGGTGGCCACTCCGCTGTCGATGGTGCTGACCGAGGTCCTCCAGAACGCCCTGGAGCACGCCTTCACCCAGGGGGAGGGCGGCACCGTGGAGGTCACCGCCGCCCGCAGCGGATCGGGCCGCGCCGACGGCCGGCTGCTGATCACGATCCTCGACGACGGCTCCGGCCTGCCCGAGGGCTTCGACCCGCAGAAGGCCGGCAACCTCGGGCTGCAGATCGTACGGACCCTCGTGGAGGGCGAGCTCGGCGGCACCTTCGACATGGTCCGCGCCGAGCCGCGCGGCACCAAGGTCGTCCTCGACGTCCCGGTCAGCCCGCAGAAGTAGCCGACGACGCCGAAGGCCCCGTCACTGAGGGTGACGGGGCCGTTCGGGGGAAAGCACTGAGCCCCGGACCGAAGGGTGATGGTCCGGGGCTCAAGAGCACGTTGCTGAGCGCTATACGGGTACTACGCGCTGCGCGTCGAGGCTCGAAAGTCGATATCAGGCGCTGGCGTTGCGCGCCCGGTTGCGAGCGGCGCGGCGCTTCATGGCGCGGCGCTCGTCCTCGCTCAGACCGCCCCAGACACCGGAGTCCTGGCCGGACTCAAGCGCCCACTGCAGGCACTGCTCCATGACGGGGCAACGGCGGCAGACGGCCTTGGCTTCCTCGATCTGCAGCAGCGCAGGACCGGTGTTGCCGATGGGGAAGAAGAGCTCGGGGTCTTCCTCGCGGCAAACGGCGTTGTGACGCCAGTCCATGGCTGCTCCATCTCCTTGTATTGCGAACAGGTTGCTTGTGAATGTGAACGCTTTCACGAATCCCCCCGTGAGGGAAGGGCCGACGCCCAGTTGCCTGGTGCGGTCCAAGATTCGTGGTGGGGTTCTGGCGCTCTGTGTGGGTGCCGGGTTGTGCGGGCTGTCCCGATCGCCATGTAGAGATTCGCAAACCTCGGACGGGGATACAACCCCTTCCGGAAAGTTTTTTTGGATTCGTCGGTGTCGACTAGGTCACAGCCCTAGTTCCTAGGGGTGGACCGGCGTGTAAACGTTCGACTGAAAGGACTTTGGGCTCTTCTACTCACACAATCACACGCAGTGCACGGCGAACGCCTGTGAACCGAACGCTGGTGCGCACCCCGAGGTGATCGCCGTCCATCTGGAAAGGGAGCGGAACCTTCGAATGCAAGGTGAAGTCGGTCAGATCGTGCAGAGACACCGCATGCTTGCCGTGCGGACCGCGCTCAGGAGTCGAGGTCAGGAGCTGTGTCGCGTACCGCGCGACCGCCGGAGTTGACAAACGGTCCAGCGCCAATACGTCAAGCGCAGTATCGAACGACGCCTCCGGAGAGGCGTACAGAGGGCGATTTCCCAAGTACGTCCACGGAGAGGTGTTGCAGACTATCGACAGCACCAGATCCGTCACCGGATCCGCGCCCGGCTGCTCCAGCGTGATCGTGCCGTGCCGGCGGTTGGGCTCCTCCCAGAACTGCCGCATCAGCTGTCGTACATACAGGGCGTGGGTCGAACGCTTGCCGCGCTCCCGCTGCTGCTCGACCCGCCCCACCACACCCGCGTCGAAACCGAAGCCCGCGCAGAACGTGAACCAGCGCGCCGGAACCCCCTCGTCCTCCGTCCCCGGAGTCCCCTCGGCCAGCCCCAGGCCCACCGTCCGCTCGCGCTGCTCGCGCAGCGCGTCCAGCAGGGCACCGGTCGCCTCGACCGAATCGTTCGGCAGACCGAGCGCACGGGCGAAGACGTTCGTGGAACCGCCCGGCACCACCGCCAGCCGCGGCAGGTTCTCCGGATCCGGGCCGTTGTGGAGGAGTCCGTTGACCACCTCGTTGACGGTGCCGTCGCCGCCCAGCGCCACCACCAGGTCCAGCCCCTCGTGCGCGGCCTTGCGCCCCAGGTCACGGGCGTGCCCCCGGTACTCCGTGGTCACCGCCTCCAGCTTCATCTCGCTGGCCAGGGCATGGGTCAGGACGTCGCGCGTGCGCGCACTGGTGGTCGTCGCTGCTGGGTTGGCCACGAGAAGTGCACGCATGGTCGTCAGACTACCCACCCCTCCCCACACGTCCTCTACCGACCGTCCCCGTCCGGTCCGGGGCCCCCGCGGCTACCCTGCTGGAGTGAGCAAGAAGCCGAGCCCCCGCACCCCCGCCGCGTCCCCCGCGGGTTCCGCCGCCGCAGCCGCCGAGCCCGCGACGCTGCCCCGCCGGCTGACCGCCGCCGCCGCGCTGACCGCGCTGGAGGGCCTCGCCCTCGCCGGGCTCGGCGTCTACATGCTGTTCGTCGGCATCGCCGGCCACCCCGACTCGCCGCAGCAGGCCGAGACCGGCGGCGTGACCCTGCTCGCCCTCGCCGCGCTCCCGCTGATCGCGGCACGCGGGCTGCGCCTGGGCCGCCGCTGGAGCCGCGGCCCGGCGCTGATCACCCAGCTGATGGCCCTCCCGGTCGCCTGGACCCTGTGGACCACCGGCGGCGCCATGACCATCGCCGCCGTCGCCCTGGCCCTGGCGGCCGTGGCGGTCGCCGCGCTCCTGGTGAACCCGACGGCGACCGAGGCACTGGGCATCGGACCCGGCGACCAGGCCCGATAACCCTTCAGCACGCCTCCACCGCTCCTGAGCTCACTCCTCCACGAGGAGCTTGTCGCGCAGCTGGGCCAGCGTGCGCGCCAGCAGCCGCGAGACGTGCATCTGCGAGATGCCCACCTCCTGGGCGATCTGCGACTGGGTCATGTTCCCGAAGAAACGCAGCAGCAGGATCCGCTTCTCCCGCGGCGGCAGCCCCTCCAGCAGCGGCTTGAGCGACTCTCGGTACTCGACGCCCTCCAGCGCCTCGTCCTCCGAGCCCAGGGTGTCCGCCACCGCCGGCGACTCGTCGTCCGTGTCCGGCACGTCGAGCGACAGCGTGCTGTAGGCATTGGCCGATTCCAGCCCCTCCAGCACCTCCTCCTCGGAGATCCCCAGCCGCTCGGCCAGCTCGTGCACCGTGGGGGAGCGGCCGTGCTGCTGGGACAGCTCCGCGGTCGCCGTCGTCAGCGAGAGCCGCAGCTCCTGCAGCCGCCGCGGCACCCGCACCGCCCAGCCCTTGTCACGGAAGTGCCGCTTGATCTCGCCGACCACGGTGGGGGTGGCGTACGTGGAGAACTCCACCCCCCGGTCCGGGTCGAACCGGTCCACCGACTTGATCAGGCCGATGGTGGCGACCTGCGTCAGGTCATCGAGCGGCTCGCCGCGGTTGCGGAACCGCCGCGCCAGGTGCTCGACCAGCGGCAGGTGCATCCGCACCAGCCGGTTGCGCAGCTCCGCCCGTTCCGGTGACCCCTCGGGCAGCTCGCGCAGCTCGAAGAACAGGGCCCGCGCACCGCTGCGGTCCCGCGGATCCGGCAGCGCCACCTGCGCCTCGTCCGGCACCTCCGGGGCCGGGGCCTCCGGTGGCTGTGGTTGGTCGTGCTGGTTCTCGCTCATAGGGCCCGCCCGTCGCTCCGCCGAGTCCAAAAAGCCGTCTTCCGCATCCGCGTCAGCCGGGTGCGGCCGGGCGTGGTGCTGCTCCGGGATGCCGCCGTCGACCTCGTGCCGTACCCGGGGCCGATCCCCGCCCCGCACCGGGATCTCCCCGCCGCTCACGCCGGGCCTGGTCCCGCGCCGCGCTGTTTGTAGAGGCTGATGCTCACCGTCCGGTTGTCCTCGACCGTCGCCTCGACCTTGCCGGCCAGCGCCGACAGCACGGTCCACGCGAACGTGTCCCGCTCCGGCGCGCGCCCGTCGGTGGTGGGCGCGGAGACGGTCACTTCCAGCGAATCGTCGATCAGCCGGAAGACGCAGCTGAGGACGGAGCCCGGCACGGCCTGCTGGAGCAGGATCGCGCAGGCCTCGTCCACCGCGATGCGGAGGTCCTCGATCTCGTCGAGGGTGAAGTCCAACCGTGCCGCGAGACCGGCCGTGGCCGTTCGCAGCACCGACAGGTAGGCACCCGCAGCCGGCAGCCGGACTTCCACGAAGTCCTGGGTCGCGGGCTCGCCTGCGATCTGGGACACCCTCACCTCCAAGGTGGTACGAGCTCTGTTCGCCGGTGACGCTATCGCGATCCGGGCGATCGTGTCGCGGCACCCCTCGATGGCCCCGCCCCACGGCCAGTGACTGATGGTAAGCCCATGGGTACGCACAGTGGCTAGGGGTCTGCGGGCCCAATTCGGGGGAACCGGCGGAGGGTTGACCTACCCCACTTCAGACGATCGAACCGTCGACAAAACACCACCGCCACGTCTCTCCCGGTTCGAAGCTGCGCATCACCGGATGACCCGTCTCCCGGTGGTGCGCGGTGGCGTGCCGGTGGGGAGAGCTGTCGCAGCAGCCCACGTACCCGCAGCCGAGGCACATGCGCAGCTGTACCGGATGGCTTCCGAGCACTTCACATTCCGGGCAGGTCAGCGCATGCGGGACGGGCTCGGGGCGCGGCAGTTCGGCAACGTGGGTGCACTCGCTCATGATGGCCAGGTTACGGCCAGGGCGCGGCCGGGTCGTGGGCGCGACGACGGTGACGACGGATGGGGATGGATCTTCGATGGAGGTATTGCCACTGGTGGCGCTGGTGGCGGTGAGCGCCGCCGTGGCGGGGGCCGCCCGGCGCACGCCCGTGCCGGCGCCGCTGCTGCTGGTCGCCGTGGGACTCGTCGCAGCGTACGTGCCGGGGGTGCCCTCGTACGCCCTCGACCCGCACATCGTGCTGCCGCTGCTGCTCCCGCCGCTGCTGCACACGGCCGCGGTGGACAGCTCGTACCTGGACCTGCGGGCCAACGTCCGGCCGATCGCCCTGCTGTCGGTGGGCTACGTGCTGTTCGCGACACTGGTCGTGGGCTGGGCGGCGTACCTGGTCGTGCCCGGGGTGTCACTGCCGGTGGCGCTGGTGCTGGGCGCGGTCGTGGCCCCGCCGGACGCCGTCGCGGCGACCGCCATCGCCCGGCGCCTGGGGCTGCCGAGCCGGGTGACGACCATCCTGCAGGGCGAGTCCCTGGTGAACGACGCCACCGCCATCACCGCCTACAAGGTGGCCCTGGCCGCGGCCGCCGGGCTGGGCGCCGGCTGGGCGGGCGGGGTCGCGGAGTTCCTGCTGGCGTCGGTCGGCGGGGTGGGCGTGGGCCTGCTGCTGATGGTCCCGATCCACCAGCTGAGGAAGCGGCTGCGCGAGCCCCTGCTGCAGAACACCCTGTCCCTGCTGATCCCGTTCGTGGCGTACGCGGCGGCGGAGCGGGTGCACGCCTCGGGCGTCCTGGCGGTGGTCGTCGTCGCCCTCTACCTGGGGCACCGGAACTGGCAGGTCGACTTCGCGACCCGGCTCCAGGAGGAGGCGGTGTGGAAGGTCGTCGCGTTCGTGCTGGAGTCGGTGGTCTTCGCCCTGATCGGCCTCCAGCTCCCGGTGGTGCTGCGGGGGTTGAGCGAGTACGAGGGTCTGGCCGCCGCCTGGTACGCGGTGGCGGTGTTCCTCGCGGTGGTGGTGGCGCGGTTCGTGTGGGTGTTCCCGGCGACCTTCATGCCGAGGTGGGTGTCGGAGCGGATCCGCACGCGGGAGCCGGACACCGACTGGAAGTCCCCGGTGATCGTGGGCTGGGCCGGGATGCGGGGGGTGGTCTCGCTGGCGATCGCGTTCTCCGTGCCGATGAGCGTGCAGCACCGCAACCTGATCCTGTTCCTCACCTTCACGACGGTCATCGGCACGCTGGTCGTGCAGGGCCTGACCCTCCCGCCGCTGATCCGGGCCCTGCGGCTGCCGCCGCGGGACGCCCGGGCGGAGACCCTCGCGGAGGCCCAGGCCCAGAGCGAGGCCTCGCGGGCGGCGGAGGAACGCCTGGCGGAACTCCTGGAGGACCCGGCGAACAGCGCCCTGCCGCCTCCGCTGGTGGACCGCCTGCGGACGGTACTGGAACGGCGGCGCAACGCGGTGTGGGAGCGGCTGGGGGAGGTCAACCCGCTGACGGGCGAGTCGGCGGACGAGGTCTACCGCCGCCTGGCGCGGGAGATGATCGAGGCGGAGCGCGAGGTCTTCGTCACCCTGCGCGACCGCCGCCGCATCGACGACGAGATGCTCAGGGGCCTGCTGCGGAGGCTGGACCTGGAGGAGGCGGCGGCGTATCGGGAGGAGGCGGGGTGAGGTGGGCGGGGCGATCACTCCCCCCGCCCCGTGATCACCGCCGCGACCGTCGTCCCCCGGGGGAAGGTGCCCGACCGGGTCAGGGCCGTCAGGGCCCACAGGAGCTTCGCCACGTAGATGCGCTCCACCGGGAGGCCGTGGCGGGACTCGAAGTCCGAGGCGAAGGCTTCGAGGGGGGCCGGGACGCGGGCGTAGCCGCCGTGGTCGTAGCCCTCGGCCAGGGTCCAGGTGCCGGTCGGGGCGCCGAAGGCGGCCGTCTGGAGGGAACGTATCTCCGCCCCCAGGAAGCCCCCCGCCAGGACCGGGACCCCCAGGGCCCGCTGGCCGGGGGCCAGTCCTGCCGTGAGGCCGGCCAGGGTGCCGCCCGTGCCGCAGGCCACCGCGGCCACGTCGCAGACGTCCCGCAGTTCGCGGCCCAGCTCCGCGCAGCCCGTGAGGGCGGGCGCGTTGCTGCCGCCCTCCGGGATCACGTAGGCGTCGGCCGCTCCGGCGGCGGTCAGCAGCCGGGACCGGGCCTCCGGCTCGGCCTTGCGCCGGTACTCCGCGCGCGTGGTGAAGTGCAGCCGCATGCCGTCCGCCGCGCAGCGGGCCAGGGAGTCGTTGAGGGGGCGGTCCGCGAGCTCGTCGCCCCGGACGATGCCGACCGTCTCCAGGCCGAGCAGCCGGCCGGCGGCCGCCGTGGCCCGGAGGTGGTTGGAGTAGGCGCCGCCGAAGGTGACGAGCCGGTCGTGGCCCGCCTCCAGGGCCGCCCGGAGGTTCGGCGCGAGCTTGCGCCACTTGTTGCCGGGCAGCTCCGGGTGGACGAGGTCGTCCCGCTTGAGGAGGAGCCGTACCCCGTGCGCGCCGAAGCGTTCGTCGGCCGCCTCGATGAGGGGGGACGGCGGGCGCGGGCGCAGTTCGGGGTGGGTCACCAGCCCATTGTCACTTGAGGCGGTCGGCCACCCGTTTGCGCAGCGACTCCATCGTGAACCCCTTGGGGTCGATCTTGCCCGGCTGCCATTCGAGGTGGCCGATGACGGAGCGGGCGCCCCAGCCGTGGACGCGGCAGACGGCCGCCGCCGCGCGGGCCATGGCGTCGAGCTGGACGGCCGGCCAGGGGTCCTCGCCGTCGCCGAGGTTCTCGCACTCGAAGCCGTAGAAGTGGCGGTTGCCGTCGGTGTCCGCGTGGTGGTCGGGCGGGAGGCGCTTCTCGGCGATGACCGCCGCCAGGACGTCGGAGTCGCCGGCGCCGGCGTGGTTGGCGCGGCCGTAGCCGACCAGGTGGACGCGGCCGTCCTTGGTGATGACCCCGTGGCAGAGGGGGCCGGGCAGGGCGCTGTCCCCGTCGCGGCAGAGCTCCACGGTGAAGGAGGTGCCGTGGGTGACGGTGTGGTGGATCATCACCCCGTGCACCGGCCCCCAGGGGCCCTTGTGGTTGCGGTTGTGCGTGCGCCAGGACCCGACCTCCACGACGGTCAGGCCCTCGTCGCGCAGGGCGTCGATGAAGCGGTCCGCGGACATGGGTGCGGACATGGCCGCCTCCCTTACGGTGCGTGTGCGGTTCGTTACGTACCGGTGTAGTGGAGGCGGCCCTTCCGCGACTAGGGCGTTATTCGGCCAGGCGTCACGCCGCGGCGAGCCAGAGGTCCGGGCCGAAGACCTCGTAGTGGATGTCGGCCGCCGGGACCCCCTTGGCGATCAGCTGCTCGCGCACCGCCCGCATGAAGGGGAGCGGGCCGCAGAGGTAGGCCTGGGTGCCGGGGGCGACGGAGGTGGAGGTCAGGTCGATGAGGCCGGTCTCGTCGCCCGGCTCCGCGTCCGCCTCGTACCAGAAGCGGGCCGAGCCGCCGGGGAGCTTGTGCGTCAGCGCGCGGTGGTCGGAGCGCAGGGCGTGGTCGGCGGGGGTGCGGTCGGCGTGCAGGACGGTGACCGGGGCGGGGTGTCCGGTTTCGGCCAGGTGCTCCAGCATCGAGAGCATCGGGGTGCAGCCGATCCCGGCGGAGGCGAGGAGCACCGGCGCGGCGGAGTCCCGCAGGACCAGGTCGCCGTACGGGGCCGAGACGCGCAGGGTGTCGCCGGTGCGGAGGTGGGCGTGGAGGTGGTTGGAGACCTCGCCGTCGGGGCCGTCGCCGCCGTGGACCCGCTTGACGGTGATCGCGCGGACGGGGGAGCCGGGGGCGCCGGAGAGGCTGTACTGGCGGATTTGGCGGGCGCCGTCGGGGAGTTCGGTCTGGACGGAGACGTACTGGCCGGGCTTGAAGCCGGGCGCCGGGCTGCCGTCGGCGGGGGTGAGGTGGAAGGTGGTGCAGTCGGCGGTCTCCTCGGTCCGCGCGGTCACGGTCCACTCCCGCCAGACGTCGCCGGCCAGCACCTGCTGTTCGGCGTAGAGGCGCTCCTCGATGGCGATCAGGGCGTTCGCCATCAGCCAGTAGACCTCGTCCCAGGCCTCGGCGACCTCGGGGGTGACGGCCTCGCCGAGGATCTCGGCTATGGCCTCGAACAGGTGCAGGCGGACGACGGGGTACTGCTCGCGGGTGACGCCGAGGGAGGCGTGCTTGTGGGCGATGCGGCCGAGCATCACGTCCGGGCGGGTGTCCGGGTGTTCCAGGAGGTGGGTGGCGAAGGCCGCGATGGAGCCGGCGAGGGCCTGCTTCTGGAGGCCGGCGGCCTGGTTGCCGCGGTTGAACAGGTCGCGCAGGAGCGCCGGGTGGGCCGCGAACAGCTTCTCGTAGAACAGCTCCGTGATGTCGCCGATCGCGGCCCCGACGGCGGGCAGGGTGGCGCGGACGGTCGCGGCCGACTTCTCGGACAGCATGGGGGCTCCTCGCGTGAGTGATGAATTGGAGTATCAGGTTCGTATTTAAAGCTGCGGCGGAACGGCTCCGCCGGTCGCGGAGGTCCGTGGGAGGGTGCGGGCCCTAGCGGTCCCGGGGGTCCGGTGGGCCGGACGGGCCGCGGGCGGTGCCCGAGAGGCTGAGGAGGAGGGGGCCGGTCGGGGCCGCCACCAGTTCGTCCACCGTGAGCGGGTCCAGCGCCGCGAAGAAGGCCTCCTGGGCCCGGCGCAGCGCGCCGCGCAGGACGCACGCCCCGCGCAGCGGGCAGGGGGTGGTCCCCTCGCAGTCCACGACGTCGCCCTCGCCCTCCAGCTCCCGCACCACGCCGCCCACCGAGGCGGCGCGTCCGGCCGCGGTGAGCGCCAGCCCGCCGCCGCGGCCGCGCCGCGCCTCGATCAGGCCGAGGTGCTGGAGCCGGGCGACCACCTTGGCGGTGTGGGTGTACGGGACCTCCATGGTCGCCGCCACCTCGCGGGTGGTGGGGAGGTCCGCGTCCTCGACCGCCAGGCGCATCAGCACGCGCAGCGCCAGGTCGGTGAATCGGGTCAGCCGCATGGGCTCAGCCTAGGAAAACTGGCATCGAGGATGCAAGTTAGGAGGTGGGGGGCGTGCGGGATCGTCGAAACGGGTGGGGCGCAGCGAGGGTTCTGTGAAGACGTTGAACTCTGGAGAATGCCCAGCCGGGCCCGGAGTAGTCCCACCCTTTTGTGTAATGGTCCGACTGCATGGCGTGCTGAAAGGCTTCTCTACCGCAGACCATGGAGTGATCGAAAGGGAAAGACATGTCGGTCCAGGCGGGCTCCGAACCCGAAGCCCAGACACCGCAGCGCAGTCTCGGCACCGCGGCCGCGCGGAACTTGGCGAGCACCACCAAGTCCGCCCCGCAGATGCAGGAGATCACCTCGCGGTGGCTCCTGAAGATGCTCCCCTGGGTCGCGGTACAGGGCGGCACCTACCGCCTCAACCGCCGCCTCAGCTACTCCGTGGGCAACGGAATCGTGGAGTTCGTCAAGACGGGCAGCCAGGTCCAGGTCATCCCCGCCGAGCTCGGCGAGCTCCCCCTGCTGCGCGACTACACCGACGAGGAGGCCCTCACCGAGCTCGCCGCGCGCTGCCGCCAGATCGACTTCGAGGCCGGCCAGGAGCTCACCTCCTTCGGCAGCCCCTCCGACCAGGTCTTCCTCCTCGCCCACGGCCGCATCGACCAGATCGGCCCCGGCCCCTACGGAGACGACGCCGTCCTGCGCACCGTCGCCGACGGCGCCTACTTCGGCGAGGACGCCCTCACCGACGAAGAGGCCATCTGGGAGTACACCGCCCGCGCCGCCACCCCCGGCACCGCGCTCGTCCTGACCCGCCAGGACTTCCAGCTCCTCGCCGACCGCGTCGCCTCGCTCCGCGCGCACCTCGACAGCGTACGGACGCGGCCCGAGCGGCACGCCAACCCGTACGGCGAGGCCGCCATCGACCTCTCAGCCGGCCACCACGGCGAGGCCGTCCTCCCCGGCACCTTCGTCGACTACGAGGCCCGCCCCCGCGAGTACGAACTCTCCATTGCACAAACGGTCCTGCGCGTGCACACCCGCGTCGCCGACCTCTACAACCACCCGATGAACCAGACCGAGCAGCAGCTGCGGCTCACGGTCGAGGCGCTGCGGGAGCGCCAGGAGCACGAGATGCTCAACAACCCCGACTTCGGTCTCCTCCACAACGCCGACTACGACCAGCGCATCCAGCCCCACGACGGCGCTCCCAGCCCCGACGACTTCGACGCGCTGCTCAGCATGCGCCGCGACTCCAACCTCTTCCTCGCCCACCCCAAGGCCATCGCCGCCTTCGGCCGAGAGTGCAACAAGCGCGGCATCTACCCCGAGACGGTCGACGTCGCCGGGACCCGCGTGCCGGCCTGGCGGGGCGTGCCCATCTTCCCGTCCAACAAGATCCCGGTCAGCGACGCCCGTACGACCTCCATCCTGTGCATGCGCACCGGCGAGGAGAACCAGGGCGTGATCGGCCTCCACCAGCCCGGCATCCCCGACGAGATCGAGCCGAGCATGTCGGTGCGCTTCATGGGCATCAGCGAGCAGGCGATCATCTCCTACCTGGTCACCGCCTACTTCTCCGCCGCCGTGCTCGTCCCCGACGCGCTCGGCGTACTGGAGAACGTCGAGATCGGCCGCTGGCGCTGATGACCGCGAACGTCATCGCCGCCGGCGAGGGGCAGGAGGCGGCCGCCCTGCTGGACAGCACAAGAGAAACGGTCAACCCGGAGCTGCGCCGGGCCGTCGAGAGCCTGCCCGCCCCCACACGGCGGGTGGCGATGTACCACTTCGGCTGGGAGCACGAGGACGGCAGCCCGGCCGCCGTCGGCGCGGGCAAGGCCATCCGCCCGGCCCTCGTCCTCGCCTCGGCGGGGGCCCTCGGCGGCCCCCAGGGCAACCCGGAATCCGCCGTACGGGCAGCGGCGGCCGTGGAGCTGGCGCACAACTTCACGCTGCTGCACGACGACGTCATCGACAACGACGCCCGCAGGCGCGGACGGCCCACCGCCTGGACCGTCTTCGGCATCCCGGACGCGCTCCTCACCGGCGACGCCATGATGGCGCTCGCGCTGCGGCTGCTCGCCGACGACCCGCACCCCGCCTCGGCGCGGGCCTCGGCCCGCCTCGCGGCCTGCGTCGTCGAGCTGTGCGCGGGCCAGCAGGCGGACTGCGCCTTCGAACGGCGCGCGTCCGTCTCGCTGGAGGAGTGCCTGGCCATGGCCACGGCCAAGACCGGCGCCCTCCTGGGCTGCGCGTGCGCGGTCGGCGCGCTGTACGCGGGGGCCGGGCCGGAGGAGGTCGAGGCGATGGACGCCTTCGGCCGGGAGGCGGGACTGGCCTTCCAGCTGATCGACGACCTGATCGGCATCTGGGGGGACCCCGGCCACACCGGGAAGCCCGCCGGGGCCGACCTGCTCGCGCGCAAGAAGTCCCTCCCGGTCGTGGCCGCCCTCACCTCCGGCACCGAGGCCGGGGAGGAGCTGGCCGCCCTGTACGCCGGTCCCATGACCGGGGACGGCGACGTGCGGCGGGCCGCCCGGGCCGTGGAGCGGGCCGGCGGCCGCGACTGGGCGCAGGCCCACGCCGGCGACCGGATGGGCCGGGCGGTGCAGGAACTGTCCCGCGCGGTGCCGGACGTGACGGCGGCGGGCGGGCTGCTGGCGCTCGCGGAGTTCGTGACGCGCCGGACGAGGTAGCGGGGGCAACGGGGGGAGGTCCGTTTCCGGCACCGCGGGGGTGCCGGAAACGGACCTTTCCGCGCGCTCCGGCCAACTCTAGGATCACTCGCGGTCGTTGATGCGCGAGTGAAGGGTGTGAGCTGTGGTGCTGGAGATACGCCGGGCGGACCAGTCGGACCGGGACGCCGTCGCGCGCCTGCTGGACGAGGCCTTCCGCAGCGACCCGGTCAGCTCCTGGGTCTTCCCCGATCCCGGACACCGCGCCGCCGTCCACGGCAGGTTCCTCGGGGTCTTCGTCGACGTCGCGCTGGCCGAGGGCCGGATCGACTACGCCGCCGACGGCTCGGCGGCCGCGCTGTGGCTGCGGATCCCGGCCGGTGAGCCGGAGGGCGAGGCCGCCGAGGATGACGTGCCGGCGAAGATGCGTGCGGTGGCCGACCCCGGAAACGAGCGGTGCGAGCTCGTCGGGCGGCTCACCGGGGCGGTGCACCCCACCGCCGAGGAGCACGAGTACCTGCTGATGATCGCGGTCGCGCCCGGCCGGCAGGGCGAGGGGCTGGGCACCGCACTGATCCGGCCGGTGCTGGAGCGCTGCGACCGGGACGGGGTCCCGGCGTACCTGGAGGCGAGCAGCGAGCGGAGCATACGGCTGTACGAGCGGCTGGGCTGGGAGTTCACCGGCGAGGCGGTGCGGCTGCCGGACGGCCCGCTGATGTGGCCGATGTGGCGCAAGCCGCGGGGGTAGCCGCCTGACCACTTCAACTGAAGTAGTTCAGCGCTGACCGGTCGAACGCGCGAAACCGGCCTACCGTGGAGGTATGGCCGGTGAACAGCAGCACGAGCACGCGAGGGTCGCCCCGCAGGCCGGGCACGCACAGCTGACGTGCCCGGCCTGCGGGAACCCCGTGGAGACGGTGGTCCGCCGCCGCAAGTCCCTGGGGATCTTCGTACCCGCATGGGTCCCGGGCCCCTGCCGGAACCCGGACTGCCCCCGGTACGCGCCCGCGGAGGGATGACCTCCGCGGACGCTGCCGTGTGCGCGGGCCCGTGGGGGGTGCGGAGGGGGCCGGTGTGCGGGTGGCGGCGTGCGGGTGGCTCAGCCCTTGGTGCCGAGGCCCGAGCCCACCAGGCCGTTCGCCCACAGCTGGTTCACGCGCGACCGCTCGGTGCTGTTCGGGTAGGCGTTCGTGCACGAGGTGCCCGGACCGCCGCCCGACATCAGCTCGCTGCACGGACCCGTGTAGTGGTCCGGCAGACCCAGCACGTGCCCCGTCTCGTGGGCCGTCACGCGGGTGGAGTTGTACTGCTGGTTCTGCGCGTAGTCGAGGAAGATGTAGCCCCGGCCGTGCCCGTCCGTGCTCGCGTACGAGCCGCGCGAGTCGTTGCCCTCGTAGTACGAGAAGTTCCCGCCCGAGGACACCTCCTGCAGCTTCACGTTGGAGACCGAGCCGTTCCAGATACGGGTCGAATTGGCTATCTGCGTACGGAAGCTGGGCGCGTTGCGGGTGTTGTAGGTGACGGTGACGACGGCCGTGGCGCTCGGGTTCGCGGCACGCTGCTCGGCGACCGCGCGCTGGACGGCCTCGAAGAAGGCCTTGTTCGCGGTCGCGTTCTCCTGCGAGCGCTCGTACGCCGAGTAGCTCGCCGGGCTGCCCTGGCCCGCGACGGAGGTCGCGGCTCCGGCGGTGGGGACGACGCCGCCGAGGGCGGCGGCGACACCGAGGCCGACCGTGGCGGCGGACAGCAGGGTCCTGCGGGAGTGGCGCATGTGGGGGGCTCCTACTCATCTGGTGCAGTGGGGGGTGGATGGGTCGTCCGGTACCGGAGTCTGCGGGAGCCGAAGGGGCCGGGGGATGATGTCAGAGGCCGATAACACCGCCCTATCGGGGGGTTTCGGAGAGATTTACCTTGGTCAACTAGCGTGAGAATGGCGTGATTCGGGGGGCTATCGGCGGCTGGTGCGGTCCCCTGGGCCCGCCTACCCTCGGGTCATGGAGCTTGAGGTGAGGCACCTGCGCGCACTGTGCGCCATCGCCGACGCCGGGAGCCTGCACAAGGCCGCCCGGCAGCTCGGCGTGAGCCAGCCCTCGCTCACCACGCAGCTGCGCCGGATCGAACGGGCCCTGGAGGGCGAACTGTTCCTGCGCGAGCGCACCGGCTGCCGGCCGACTCCCTTCGGGCGCACGGTACTCGGGCGGGCGCGCCCGCTCCTCGCCGAGATGGCCGCCCTCGTCGCCGAGGCGCGGGCCGCCGCGCACGGGCCCCGGCTGCGGATCGGCTCGACCGCGAGCCGGGCCCTGCCGGGGTGGCTGCGCCGGCTGCACCGGCGGGCACCGGAGACCGAGACCACGCTGGTGGTGGACGTCTCGGCGAACGCCCTGCTGCGGATGACCGCCGCCGGGCAGCTGGACGTGGCGTTCGTGCACGAGGTGGAGGGCAGCCCGCTGCGGGTGCCGGACGGGCTGGAACTGCGGGTGCTGATGGAGCGCGAGCCGCAGTTCGTCTCCATGTCCCTGGACCATCCCGCGGCGCGGTCGGCGGTGGTGGCGTTACAGGACCTGGCCGGGGACCGCTGGACGGTGGACCCCTCGGTCGACGGCGAATGGGACGGCCTGCGCCGGGTGTTCGCCCGGGCCGGACTCGCCCCCCAGGTCCTGCACGCGGACTACCACACGGCGGCCTCACTGATCGTCTCCGGCGAGGCGGTGGCCCCGTGCCAGCCGACATCGGGCCCCCGGGACGACATGGCGATCCGCCCGCTGCTGGGCGACCCCCTGGCGGTACGCCTGCTGCTGGCCACCCGCCCGGGGGAGCACGCGGAGGTCTACGAGGACCTCCGCGCCTCCTACCGCGAAGCGGCCCTGGGCGCCCCGCCGTACCGGGCATGGCTGAGGCGGGAGGGGAGCGCGCTGCTGGTGGCTTAGGGGCGGGGCGGGATGGTCGCCCGGGGTCGGGGGGTGGCGGGGTTCCGGTTGGGCGGTCTCGGAGAAGTGCTGGGGGCTTCCCGTCAGTCCCACTGTCCTTCCGTGTCGTGACGGCCTGTCAAGGGCGCTCCCTTCGGTCGCGTC
>NZ_JBEZWL010000080.1:0-6604 GCF_040648015.1 Streptomyces sp. NPDC029216
GGGGGGGGGGGGGGGGGGGGGGGGGGGGGCCGGGGGCCTCCGCCGCCCCGCGCGCCTCCGCGCCCCCGCAGGCGGCCCCCGCCCCGGCTTCCGCCGCCCCGGCCTCCGACGGGTCCGGACGGGGTGCGGAGGGGGTCCGGCAGCGGGGGCCCGCCTGTGCGCCCGGCTCCGACGGCCACGGCCCGGCCCCGGCCGTGCCGCCCCGGGCCGGGCAGGAGCACGGCTCCGTCCCCGCGGCGCGTCCCGTGCCCGAGGGGGCGCGGCCGTACCGGGCGGAGTGCGTACGGGTGCCCGTGCGCGGGCCCGGCCTGCGGGCGCCGGGGCCGGTGGAGCTGTCCGTGATGCGGGTGTAGGGGAGCCGTCCCGCCGGTTCCCTTCCTTCCGCCGCTCTGGAGCACCCGTATGTCCTCGTCCCGCAAGACCTCCCGCAAGCCCCTCCTCTACGCCGCCGGGGTCGTCGTCGCCGCCGTCACCCTCGGCCTCGTCTCCTGGCAGGCCACCGCCCCCGAGGAGAGGCGCCGCGACACCACCTCCTCCGCCTCCGCGCGGACCACCCCCGAGCCGGACCCCGCCGCCGAGCTCAAGGCGCTGGCCCGCCGCGACGCCGGCGACAAGCTCGCCGTGGGCCGCACCGACGCGCCCGTCGTCCTGATCGAGTACTCCGACTTCAAGTGCGGCTACTGCGCCAAGTTCGCCCGGGACACCGAGCCCGAACTGGTGAAGAAGTACGTCGAGGACGGCACCCTGCGCATCGAGTGGCGCAACTTCCCGATCTTCGGCGCCGAGTCCGAGGCCGCCGCCAAGGCCTCCTGGGCGGCCGGCCGGCAGGACCGCTTCGCCGCCTTCCACGCCGCCGCGTACGCCGAGGGCGCCAAGGCGAAGGGCTTCGGCGAGGACCGGCTGATCGAACTGGCCCGCGAGGCCGGGGTCCCCGACCTGGAGCGGTTCAAGGCCGACATGACCGGCGAGCAGGCCGCGGCCGCCCTGCGCCGCGACCAGGAGGAGGGCTACCGCATCGGCGTCCGGTCCACCCCGTCCTTCCTCGTCAACGGACAGCCCCTCGCGGGCGCCCAGCCCCTGGACGCCTTCGCCGCGGCGATCACCCGGGCCAAGGCGCAGGCGAAGGCCGGACAGTGACCGGCATCGGATACGCGGCCGCCCTGCTCGGCGGCCTCCTCGCCCTGCTCAGCCCGTGCAGCGCCCTGCTGCTGCCGGCCTTCTTCGCGTACTCCATCGACTCCCGCTCCCGGCTGCTCGCGCGGACCGGGATCTTCTACGCGGGCCTCGCGAGCACCCTCGTACCGCTGGGCGCGGCCGGCTCGTACGCGGGCCGGTTCTTCCACTCCCACCGCGACCAGCTCGTCCTGGCCGGCGGCTGGCTGATCATCGTGCTGGGCCTGGCCCAGATCCTCGGCCTCGGCTTCGCCCCCAGACGGCTCACCGAGCTCTCGGGGCGGATCCGCCCGACCACCGCCCTGTCCGTGTACGCGCTCGGCGCGGTCTACGGCCTGGCCGGATTCTGCGCCGGCCCGATCCTGGGCAGCGTCCTGACGGTGGCCGCGGTCAGTGGCAGTCCCGTCTACGGCGGCCTGCTGCTGGCGGTGTACGCGCTGGGCATGGCCGTACCGCTGTTCGTGCTGGCCCTGCTCTGGGAGCGCTTCGACCTGGGCCGGCGGCGCTGGCTGCGCGGCCGGGCCGTGCGGGTGGGGCGCCTCGAACTGCACACGACCTCGCTGCTGTCCGGGCTGTTCTTCATCACCCTGGGCGCCCTGTTCCTGGTGTACGACGGAGCGAGCGCGCTGCCGGGGCTGCTGGACGTGGACGACTCGTACGCGGTCGAGGAGAAGGTGGGCGCCTTCGCGGACGCCGTTCCCGACTGGGCGCTGCTCGGGCTGGTCGGCGTGGGGGCGGTGGCCTTCGGGCTGGTGCGCCGGCGCGGGGCGGCCCGCGAGGAGGCCGAAGAGGTCCAGGAGGCCCGGGAGGAGTGAAACGCGGAAGGCCCCGTCCGGAGACGGGGCCTTCCTTTTGTGGCTGGGGCCGGGGTCGAACCGGCGACCTATCGCTTTTCAGGCGATCGCTCGTACCAACTGAGCTACCCAGCCACGAGACCGTTTCCAGCCTCAGCGATCCTGACGGGACTTGAACCCGCGACCTCCACCTTGACAGGGTGGCGAGCTAACCAACTGCTCCACAGGACCTGGTTTGTGCAAGAGCAAGTCTTGCACATGGTGTTGCGTACCCCCAACGGGATTCGAACCCGTGCTACCGCCTTGAAAGGGCGGCGTCCTGGGCCACTAGACGATGAGGGCTAAAGGCCCGCCGGGCACTTTCCAGCGCGTCGGGGACGTGAGAAGCATATGGGATCCGAGGAGGTATCGCCAAAACGGTTTCCACCCGGCAGTGGGAAGCGCCCCCGGCGGGGCGACAATGGCCGGGTGCTGGAGATGACGCGCGAGGAGTTCGAGGAGCTCGTCGCAGAGGCCCTGGACCGGATTCCGCCGGAGCTGACGCGGCTGATGGACAACGTGGCGGTCTTCGTCGAGGACGAACCGCCGGCCGGGGACCCCGGGCTGCTCGGCCTGTACGAGGGGACCCCGCTCACCGAGCGCGGCGAGTGGTACGCCGGCGTGCTCCCCGACCGCATCACGATCTACCGCAACCCCACCCTGCGGATGTGCGAGGACCGGGAGAGCGTGGTCGCCGAGACGGAGGTGACGGTGGTCCACGAGATCGCCCACCACTTCGGCATCGACGACGAACGCCTGCACGCCCTGGGCTACGGGTGACCCGGCCCGTCCCGGGGGCCGAGGCGATCGACCCCGACGTCGACCTCCACGTCCCCGCGCAGCGGGCCGAACCACAGGGCCGCGTCCTCGCGGCGGTGGCGGCCGGCGGGGCTCTGGGGGCGGCGGCGCGCTACGGGGTGGCGCTGCTGTGGCCGGCCGGGTCCGGGGGCTTCCCGTGGGCGACCTTCTGGACCAACGCCGTGGGCTGCGCGCTGATCGGCGTGCTGATGGTGCTGATCAGCGAGGGCGGGCGGCGCTCCCCGCACCCGTTGCTGCGGCCCTTCGCGGGGACCGGGGTGCTCGGCGGGTTCACCACCTTCTCGACCTACGCGGTGGATTTCTCGCGCCTGCTCGACGAGGGCCGGGCCGGGCTCGCGCTGGCGTACGCCGGGCTGACCGTCGTGGGCGCGCTGGGCGCGGTGTGGGCGGCGGCTTCGGTGACGCGGCTGGCGCTGCGGGGGCGGGGGGCCGGGTGAACTGGCTGCTGGTGGTGGCGGGCGCGGCCGTCGGCGCCCCGCTGCGGTACCTGACCGACCGGGCCGTGCAGGCGCGGCACGACTCCGTTTTCCCGTGGGGAACCTTCGTGGTCAACGCGGCGGCCTGTCTGGTGCTGGGGGTGCTGGCCGGGGCGGTGCTGGCCGGCGCGGGCTCCTCGCGGGTGCAGCTGCTGCTGGGGACGGGGCTGTGCGGGGCGCTGAGCACGTACTCGACGTTCTCGTACGAGACGCTGCGGCTGGCCGAGCGCGGCTGGAAGTTCCTCGCCGCGGCGAACGCGGCGGCTTCGGTACTGGTCGGTCTGGGCGCCGTCACGCTGGGCTCGCAGGTGGCGCGACAGCTGTTCGCGTAACTCGCGCAAGGGGCGTGTCTCTTACGGGGTAAAGGGAGTTGGGCTCATTGACCCGCTCATCGCGGACCCCGCCCCGCGCCTGGAGGTGCCCCCGTGCGCCCATTGCCCGCTTCCCTGTCCGCGACCCTCAGACTGGCCGTCTCCGCGCTCGCGGTCGCGGCGACGGCGGGCTGCATGAGCGTCGGTGAGGACGCCGCGAAGCCGGGGCCCGCCGCCTCGGTGGGCGGCAAGGACACCGCCGGTGCGGGCGGGGGTGCGGCCGCCGGGCACGGCTCCGGGATCCACGGCAACGGGCACGGGGTGAAGGAGGGCGCGGGCCCGCAGGACGGGAAGTCCGGTGAGCCCGGGAAGGCCTCCGGGGCGACCGGTGCCTCCCCGAGTCCGGGCGCGCCCGGAGGCAAGCCGGGGCTGCCCTCGCCGTCGGCCGGTCCCGGGGGCGGGGCCGGCGGGCAGGGGGGCCAGGTGCCGTCCGGGGGCGGTTCGGGGTCGGGGTCGGGTTCCGGGTCCGGGGCGGGTGGCTCCGGTTCGGGTTCGGGTTCGGGTTCGGGAGCCGGGGGGTCCGGTTCCGGGTCGGGGGCCGGTGGTGCGGGCGGGGCTGGTGGTTCCGATGGGTCCGGGTCGGGTTCGGGTGGATCCGGCGGGTCGACTACGCATCCGGGCGGAGGGGAGACCTCGCCCCCTGTGACGGAACCCACGCCGACCGACACGCCCCCGTCCAGCCCGGGGCCGAGCGTCGCCTAGCGGCCAGCCCGGGGCCGAGCGTCGCCCAGCGGACGGGGCGGGGCGGTTCCGTCGCAGGTGGGAGGGGGTATTGCAGGAACGACTTGCCAGACCCCCGGGAGGGTGCGTATGGTTATAGATCGTTTGATCCCATTGCCCGGCGCCGAATCCGAAGAGCGCCGTGTGGCGCGTACTCTCCCTAGCCGTGGCTGACCGCATTGAGGCGGTCGATTTGCGATTCACGGAGTTTGGGCGCGTGCCGAGACTCCGGAAGGTTTCGCATTTCGCATGTCCATTTCCAGTTCTGACCGTTCCGTCATGCCCGACAACGACTCCACCGAGATCGTCGACGCCGTCGAGGCGCTCGTGGTGACCGAGGCCATGGAGGCCGCGGAGGCCAACGAGATCATCGAGGCGCTTGAGGCCGATGTGACGGCCGGCGAGGCCGACGTCGACTCCGACGAGGACGCCGCCGACGCCGAGCCCACGATCACCTTCGCGGAGCTCGGTCTGCCCGAGGGCGTCGTGCGCAAGCTCGCGCAGAACGGCGTCACCACCCCGTTCCCGATCCAGGCCGCGACCATCCCGGACGCCCTGGCCGGCAAGGACATCCTCGGCCGTGGCCGCACCGGCTCCGGCAAGACCCTCTCCTTCGGTCTGCCGACCCTGGCCCGCCTGGCCGACGGCCACACCGAGAAGAAGAAGCCCCGCGCGGTCATCCTCACCCCGACCCGTGAGCTCGCGATGCAGGTCGCGGACGCCCTCCAGCCGTACGGCGACGTCCTCGGCCTGAAGATGAAGGTCGTCTGCGGCGGTACCTCCATGGGCAACCAGATCTACGCCCTGGAGCGCGGTGTCGACGTCCTCGTCGCCACCCCCGGCCGTCTGCGCGACATCATCAACCGCGGCGCCTGCTCCCTGGAGAACGTCGAGGTCGCGGTCCTCGACGAGGCCGACCAGATGGCCGACCTGGGCTTCCTGCCCGAGGTCACCGAGCTGCTCGACCAGGTCCCGGCCGGCGGCCAGCGCATGCTCTTCTCCGCCACGATGGAGAACGAGATCGGCACCCTGGTCAAGCGCTACCTGACCAACCCGGTCAGCCACGAGGTCGACAGCGCCCAGGGCAACGTCACGACCATGACCCACCACGTCCTCGTCGTGAAGCCGAAGGACAAGGCCCCGGTCACGGCCGCCATCGCCGCCCGCAAGGGCCGCACCATCATCTTCGTCCGCACCCAGCTGGGCGCCGACCGCATCGCCGAGCAGCTCGTCGAGGCCGGCGTGAAGGCCGACGCGCTGCACGGCGGCATGACGCAGGGCGCCCGTACCCGCGTCCTCGCCGACTTCAAGGACGGCTACGTCAACGCGCTCGTCGCCACCGACGTCGCCGCCCGCGGCATCCACGTCGACGGCATCGACCTGGTCCTCAACGTGGACCCGGCCGGCGACCACAAGGACTACCTGCACCGCTCGGGCCGCACCGCCCGCGCCGGCAAGTCGGGCGTCGTGGTCTCCCTCGCCCTGCCGCACCAGCGCCGCCAGATCTTCCGCCTGATGGAGGACGCGGGCGTCGACGCCTCGCGCCACATCGTCGGCGGTGCCGGCGCCTTCGACCCGGAGGTCGCCGAGATCACCGGTGCGCGCTCGCTGACCGAGGTCCAGGCCGACTCCGCGAACAACGCCGCCAAGCAGGCCGAGCGCGAGGTCGCCGACCTCACCAAGCAGCTGGAGCGCGCCACCCGTCGCGCCGGCGAGCTGCGCGAGGAGGCCGACCGCCTCGTCGCCCGCTCCGCCCGCGAGCGCGGTGAGGACCCGGAGGCCGCCGTCGCCGAGGTCGTCGAGGCCGCCGAGGCCGAGCTCGCCGCCGCCGTGGCCGAGCAGGCCGCGCAGGCCGCCGCCCAGGAGCAGCGCACCTTCGAGCGCCGCGACGACCGGGGCAACTTCGAGCGCCGCGACAACCGCCGCGACGACCGTGGCGACCGCGGTGACCGTGGCGACCGTGGTGACCGTGGTGGCTTCCGTCGTGACGACCGTCCCTCGGGTGGCTTCCGCCGCGACGACCGCCGTGACGACCGTCCGTCGGGTGGTTTCCGTCGCGATGACCGTCCGTCGGGTGGCTTCAACCGTGACGACCGCGGGGGTGACCGTGGTGGCTTCCGTCGTGACGACCGTCCCTCCGGTGGCTTCCGCCGTGACGACCGTCCGTCGGGTGGTTTCCGTCGCGACGAGCGTCCGTCGGGTGGCTTCAACC
>NZ_JBEZWL010000080.1:6702-35059 GCF_040648015.1 Streptomyces sp. NPDC029216
CCGTGACGACCGCGGGGGTGACCGTGGTGGCTTCCGTCGTGACGACCGTCCCTCCGGTGGCTTCCGCCGCGATGACCGTCCGTCGGGTGGTTTCCGTCGCGACGAGCGTCCGTCGGGTGGCTTCAACCGTGACGACCGCGGGGGTGACCGTGGTGGCTTCCGTCGTGACGACCGTCCCTCCGGTGGCTTCCGCCGCGATGACCGTCCGTCGGGTGGTTTCCGCCGTGACGAGCGTCCCTCGGGCGGCAGCGGCTCCTTCGGCGCCCGCCGCGAGGACAAGCCCCGCTGGAAGCGCAACGGCTGACGCCTGAGCGCCCTCTGACGAGGAATCGGCCCCCACAGCACTCCGGTGCGGTGGGGGCCGAGCCCATTTCCGGCCGCTTTCACCCCTCCCGCACCGTGTGGCGGGAAACCGCCGGAGCCACACCCGGCGATACCCGATCGGCCAGCAGCCCCTCTCCGGCTATGCTCTGGGGTGAGCACATGGAGGGCCATTAGCTCAATTGGCAGAGCAGCGGACTTTTAATCCGTTGGTTGTCGGTTCGAGTCCGACATGGCCTACCGCTCGTGGGCGGGGGTTAACCCCTCTGACCTGCTACTGAGCGCCCCACCCGGTTTCGGCCAGGTGGGGCGCTCAGTCGTTTCCGGGCCCGTGCGCGAGCGATGCGTGAGCGGACGGCCCGTCATCGCCTGGTCAGGAGGCTGCCGGGCGGGCACGAGGCACCAGCTGGGCCGCCGCTTCTGCGGCTGCCTGGTCGACCTCGGGGAGCAGGCTCGTGTACGTGTCCGAGGTCAGGGTGATCGTGGAGTGCCGGAGCGTCTCCTTGATCGTGTGGAGGCCGCCGCCACCGCCGTGGGTGACACCGGGTTGAACGTGATGGGCTGCCGGCGGATCGCTCCGTTCAGCGCGGCGCGCAGCGTGCGACGGATGCTCTGCCGGGTCGCCGGGTTCGACGCGACTTCCAGCGGTGTCAGGCATCGTTGGCTATCAGTGGACTCCAGAGGCAGCCCACACTTAGGTCCGAGCCTCACCCTCGGCGTTTCAGCGCCCGTGCCAGGCGGGGGAGCTCGTCGTGGAGTAGTCGGCCGGCGAGCGCCCCGCCGAATACGACGACGCCAACGCCGACCAGCCAGGACTGGATGACCAGGACCGTTCCGAACGGGCCGTAGGAGACGGCGCTGGATGCGATCAGCGGTGAGAACACGAGCCGGGAGAAGAGTCTGAGGCCGAGCAGCCCGAGCATGGTGGCGATCGCCCCGGGCAGCAGGGTGGCCCAGGCGATGCGGCCGCCGAGCAGGAGCCGTTGGGACCACCAGAAGAACAGGGTGCCGCTCAGCACCGTGACCACCCCGCGGGCCGAGGATTCCCGCCACAGGGGTGTGATCGCGGACAGGAAGAGGATGCCGATGAGGACGGCGAGCCACAGCACGTGCCGCCACCTGGCCCACCAGCGGGCCGGGGACAGATCCCAGATCTTCTCGTAGCCGCTCTGTATCGCCGCCCCGAACGACAGACCGAACACGGCGAGGACGGCGAGGCCGAACGCCGTCGTGGTCCGCCACGCCTGGCCCGGCAGGGCGAACAACCGCTCGATCTCCCCTCTGGCCGCTGTGGAGACGCCGAGCCCGTCTCCCAGCCACTGCGCGAATCCCCGTCCGCTCGCCGGATCGGCCGCCGACACGACGATCAGTAGCGGCACCAGTGTCAGGAATCCGAGCGCCGCGAATCCCAGTGAAAGCTGCGACAGGTCGATATCGCTGCCCCGCCCCCACCTGCGTCCGGCCCGCGAGCGGCGGATCGCGCTGCGCAGGCGCCCGAACGGAGACAAGCGGCCCACGGCATCGTTCGAGACCCCCTCGCTAGGGCACACTTGGGCGTGTCTCCGAGCCCGGGGCCTCGGCCGGCCGCTCTGCCGAGGTGCCGTGCTCAGGGGCTTTGCGCCAGCGGGCTTCGCAGAACGAGTAGAGGCCGAACAGCAGGAGGCCCACCGCCGCGGCGATCAGCAGCACGGGCCCGGCGGGCGTGGCGGCGAACGAACGCAACGTCTCGTCCATGCCCTTGGCTTCGCCGGGATCGAACCGCACCGCGGCCAGCACGACGAACAGCCCGGCCACCGCCGCGACCACGCCGGTCGCCACGCCGCCGACGACGCCCAGCCCCGCGACGACCCGCCGCGTCACCGGGCTCATCTCGCCCGTCCGGAGGTTCTGCTCGAACTTCCGCATCAGGCTCCGGACCACGATCACCACGCCGACGATGACCAGGACGGCTCCGACCACACCGACGAGCACCCGCCCGAGGGGCCAGGTCAGCACCCTCGCGGTGTAGTCCTTCGACGTCTCATCGCCGGGCCGGCCCCCGGCGGACCCGCCGACCAGCGCGGTCTGCACCACACCGATACAGATCACGGTGTAGAAGACCGCCAACCCCGAAGAGCCCAGGCGCCGGGTCCACTTGTCACCGCCCGTCACCGCCTGCCCGAATGCGGCCTCGGACAACCGCCACAGCGCCATCGCCGCCAGCCCCACCACCAGCGCCCACAGCAGTACCCGGCCGAACGGCTGCTCACCGATGGTCCGCACCGCGCCGGACCGGTCGGCCTCCTTGCCGCTGTCGCCGCCGAAACCCATCTGCACGGCCAGCAGCCCCACCAGCACATAGATCACTCCCCGGGCGCAGAGTCCGACCCGGGACAGGACCTCCACGGCGCGGCTGTTGGACATACGACGCCCTTGGGACCTGGCGTGGGCGACACCCTTCTTGATGGCCATACGTGGCACCTCCGGGGCTCTGTCGTGAGGCCGGCAGGGCGGGCGCAGTGGTCAGTGCTTGAAGGCGTCCTTGATCTTCGCCCCGGCCTGCTTGGCGTTGCCCTTGACCTGGTCACCACGGCCTTCGGCCCGCAGGTGCCAGCTGCCGGTGACACGGCCGACGGTCTTCTTGGCGCCGCCCTTGACCGCTTCGGCCTTGTGCGCGATCTTCTTGCCGATACTCATCGGTGGTCACCCTTCACAAGTCGTGCGCCGGTACGCGGCCGCCTACCGGGGCTCCGATCGGCGCTTGAACGGGTTGAGCCCCCTCCGGTGCTCTCCGTCCGGCTCGGGCGCTCGCCCACCATCGCGTGTGGGCGGGGCAATGCCACGCTGGTCGACGACGTCTTCGCGCCCCTGGTCGGCAGCGGCCGTCTCGCGACGCGCGGTGCGTCCCGGGCGAGCGTCGTGGCCGCGGCGAGGGGTACGCCGGGCACCAGCCAGGAGAAGACTCAGCCCGAGCAGGGCCACGGCCCCGACGACGATGCCGTAGAGGAACAGCGTGCCGGTGGAGCCGGTGACCTCGTGGCCGAATACGGAGAACCCGCCGGTCAGCTCGTGGGCGCTGCCGTCGTTGGTAACGACGCCGGCCACACCGACGATCAGCGCGGCGATCAGGAGGACGAGTCCGAGGATGACGAGCATGGCGCGCTCCAGAGGTCCGCTCGCTGTCTCTCCACGGTAGGACAGTCCTGCCCGGGAAGCCACAGCCAGAGGGCGGGAAGACCCCCTCCGACCTGGCTCTGAGCGCCCCTCCGGTTTCGGCCGGACGGGGCGCTCCGTGCGTTGTGGACCCGCACGGTCCGCCATGGGCGGACGACACGCGGGGGACGTACTCCTTCGGACCATTCCCGCTGGGCCATCGCGCTGATTGGGCCGCGCGCCTCCTGGCCGACGCGAGCCTCCCGGTCAAATCATGTGAAAGGAGGCTCAATCACGCGCTTCCGGACCCATCTCTTCGGTTCCACAAGGAGCAACACGCATGAGTCCTGAGAATAGGACCGCATCCCGTCTCGGTCCGCTTCCCCGCCAGGCGCGCTGGCTCGCCGGCGGCGCGGCGGCCTCACTGGCCGTCGTGGTGCTGGGTCTCGGCAGCCCGGCGCTGGCGTTCGGTGCCGGCCCGCTGCCGGCGGCGCCCGCCGGGGCGTCCGGCCTCGACCGGTGCAAGGACCACGACCACGACCACGGCGACCACGACGACGACGACGGCGGCAAGGCGGCCGCCCGTGACGTCGCGAGCGGCGGCGGCCAGAAGTCGAAGGACGACGACTGTGAGCGGGGCCCGCGCGGCCCGCGGGGCCCGAAGGGTCCGAAGGGCGACACCGGGCCGACGGGACCGACCGGCGCGACGGGTGCCACGGGTGCGACGGGTGCGACGGGTGCCACCGGTGCGACGGGAGCGACGGGGGCCACCGGAGCCCCCGGGTGTGGCATCGGCGTCGGCGCCGTCCTGCCCAACGACACGGAAGAGTTCGCCGTCGTCCTGTTCAACGGGATCACGTACGGCGGGCACCGGGACGACCCGCAGACGGGCCCCTACAGGTTCGAGGACCTCACCAACCCCGCGCAGAACCCCGGGTATCCCGACCCCTCCGTCGTCTGCGGCGCCGCCATTTCGTCGCACGGCCCGGTGACGAACTTCAAGGTGATGACCTCGACCGGGTTCCTGTACGAGCTCCAGTGCACGTCCAACGGGGTGACCCTGGACTGCGGGTCCACCGCGCCCGGGGACCAGAGGCCCTGGAACGTGGTTCCTCCCCAGTTCGTGGCCAGCGGGCCCTTCCTGGCCGGCACCGCGCCCGCACGTCCCGGCTTCGGGGGAGCGGACAAGGGACTCTCGAAGAGCGGCAAGCGGTCCTGACCCGCTCCGGAACCCGCTGACCGTGCCGCGCCCGGGGCTTCCCGGGCGCGGCACGGCGCTTCCTTTTACGGCTCTGACCTGCGGTGATGTCCTTCAGGAGGGGGGTTGGACGGTTAATTGGCGAGAGCCGTCCCCCGGATGCCGTAGAGTTGGGTTTACCGACGCGGGGTGGAGCAGCTCGGTAGCTCGCTGGGCTCATAACCCAGAGGTCGCAGGTTCAAATCCTGTCCCCGCTACTGAAGACGAAGGCCCGGATCCATGGGATCCGGGCCTTCGTCGTGTCCGCTCACCCGACCGGCCCGGTCCGGTCGCCGTGCGGGGGCCGGACCGCCAGCCTTGAGGGGCGGGGTGACCGGGCGGCAGGAGAGCGGCGTGGGGCTGGGCCGGCAGGGCAACGGCGGGAGCGGGGACGGTGCCGCCCGGCGGGTGGTGCGGGTCCTGCCCGTGCTGCTCATCCTGCTCGGGCTGGCCTTCGACCTGCTGACCCCGCCCAGCTTCACGGGCTCCCCCTTCTTCTCCGCGGCCCCGCTGGTCGCGGCCCCGCTGTTCACCCTCGGCGCGACCGCGCTGACCGGGCTCGGGGCCTCCGCGGCGGTCGTGGGCCTGCACATCTACAACGGCACCAGCTGGAAGGCGGAGGCGCTGACCGAGCTGGTGACCGTCCTGACCGTCTCCGGGCTGGCCCTGCTGATCAACCGGGTCGTCCGGCGCAGCGGCGAGCGGCTCGCGTCGGCGCGCGGGATCGCCGAGGCGGCGCAGCGGGCCGTGCTGCCGACCCCGGCCGAGCGGATCGGGGGGCTGCACGTCGCCGCCCGGTACGAGGCCGCGCAGGCCGACGCCTTCATCGGCGGGGACCTCTACGCCGTGCAGGACACCCCGTACGGGGTACGGCTCGCGGTGGGCGACGTACGGGGCAAGGGGCTGGGGGCGGTGGAGGCCGTCGCGGTGGTGCTGGGGGCCTTCCGGGAGGCGGCGGAGACCGAGCCGACCCTGGAGGGGCTCGCGCAGCGGCTGGAGCGGGCGCTGGCCCGCGAAGGCACCCGCCGCGACGGCCTGGACGCGGTGGAGGGGTTCACCACCTGCGTGCTCGGGGAGATCCCGGCCGGCGCCGAGCTGTTGCGGCTGGTCAACCGTGGACACCCCGAGCCGCTGCTGCTGTACGCGGACGGGGGTCTGGCGGTGCTGGCCCCGGCCGAGCCCGCGCTGCCGCTCGGCCTGGGCGAGCTGGCGGCGGGCCGGGCGGCCGCGGCCGAGGAGTGGCCCTTCCCGCCGGGGAGCACCCTGCTGCTGTTCACGGACGGGCTGACGGAGGCGCGGGACGCGGCGGGGGCCTTCTACGATCCGGCGGTCCGGCTGCGGGGGCGGGTCTTCCCGGGGCCGGACGAGGTGCTGAGCGCGCTCAGCAGCGACGTGCGGCGGCACACGGGCGGCGGGGCCACCGATGACATGGCGCTGCTGGCGGTGGGGCGGTCGGGGGAGGGGCAGCCGGAGCGGAGGCGGACCGTGCCGGTGGTGCCCCGCGAGGACGAGCCCGGTGACCGTGCGTAGCTCACAGGAGGCTCTGCGCAAGGGAGTTGACGGCCGGCCATTTGGCCGCTGTGGCTGAAGTGATGGGGGAGGCGGGGGCTTTTTGCCGGAGTTGCTCTTCTATGCGGCGAATGTGGTGGCCAAAGGCGTTCGGGGGGTGGCCGATTGGCGTTAACGATCATTCGCGTCGGCTTGGAATCACTCCCCTACGTCTATTACCGTTTGATAACGCAGCGCGGTCGTCCAGTCGTCGTCCTCGACGGCTCCCGTGCGTGTTCTCGCCCATGAGGAGTGTGCCCGGTGGCCTCCAACTCGCCTGCCCCTGAAGGCATCGAAATCCAGGAGACGCCCACCGCAGGTGCCTGGGGCGAGTGGAATCCGACGGAGGACTCGGCGCGTCCGCTCCGGGGCAAGCACCGGGTCCTCAAGCCGCGCGGCGGACTCGCCCGCAGCTCGACCGTGCTCGGCGTCGGCGTGATCGCGGCGGTCGGCGCAGGCGGTATCGCCACCGCCCAGGACCGCCCCCAGGTCGCCATATCCATGCCCTCGATCCCCGACCTGCTGGGCGGCGGGCACTCCGCGGCGGACGACGTGCGGACGGACTCCGCGACCGTTCCGCAGCAGGCCGCCGGGCAGCAGGCCGTCCAGGCCCAGGGGCACTCCGACGCGGGCGAGGCGCTGCGCCACCGCATCCTCCAGCAGGCCGAGTCGCAGCAGGACGCCGCCGAGGCCCAGGCCCGGGCGGACGCCGAGCGGGCCGCGCGCGAGAGCGCCGCGCAGGAGGCCCGCGGCCAGAAGGAAGCGGCCGACAAGGAGGCCGAGGCGGTCCGCGCGGCCGCCGAGAAGGCCGCTGCCGAGAAGGCCGCCGCGGACAAGGCCGCCGCCGAAGGGCAGACGGGCACCCAGGGCGCCACCGACACCGGATCGGGCGGCAGTCCGGTCGTGAAGACCTCGGGCGGCTGGTCCCTGCCGACCTCCTCCTACACCCTCACCTCGCACTACGGGGACTCCGGCTCCATGTGGTCCTCCGGCTACCACACCGGCCTCGACTTCGCCGCGCCGACCGGAACCCCGGTCAAGGCCGTGGGCGGCGGGAAGGTCATCTCGGCCGGCTGGTCGGGGGCCTACGGCTACCGGATCGTGCTCCAGCTCGCTGACGGCACCGAGGTCTGGTACTGCCACCTTTCCTCGATGTCCGTGACCTCCGGGTCGGTCGGCGCGGGCGAGACCATCGGCCGGGTCGGCGCGACCGGCAACGTCACCGGCGCCCACCTGCACCTCGAAGTACGCATGGGCGGCTCGACGGTCGACCCGCTGGCGTGGCTGACCGCCCGGGGCCTCGACGTCTGAGCCGGGGCCCCCGCGGGGTCACACCGGGGCGGCGGAGAGCTCCGGCCGCCTCGGGGCCGGTACGGCGACCGGCACGGCCGCCGGCCCGGGGCGCGCATGGCGCCCGGGCACCGGATCGAACCTCGGCGGCAGCAGCTCCTCCAGCACCGCCGCCCGGGCCAGGGCGGGCGCGGCCGTCGCCCGCCGCAGCCACAGCCGGCGCAGCAACTCCCGCTCCCGCCCGGCGAAATCAGGGTCACCGGCCGGACCTGCGAGCCGGGCGCTCCGGCGCAGCAGGGCCAGGGCGGCGGCGTCCGCCGCGTACCGGGACACCGCGCGGGCGGCGGGACGGCCCCCGGTGCTGCGGGCCAGGGCCCGCGCCAGGGAGCGGGCCGGCATCGAAGCCAGCGCCGGCACCTCCGCCGGGCCGATCCAGCCCGCGGCCGCGTACACCGACAGCTCGGCGGCGACGGCCCGCAGACGCTGGCGCCGCATCCGCACCGCCAGCCACAGCAGCAGCCCGAACACCGGGACCATGACGCAGCCGTAGACCCAGTAGAACCCGTACTTCCCCACATGGGAGGAGCCGTTCCACAGCGCGTGCATGGCCATCGCCAGGGCGAGGCCCAGCAGCGGCAGGCCGGTCCGGCGCGCACGACGGGCGCTGAACGCGGCCATGCCGAAGCCGAGGCCCGTCAGCACGGTGAACAGGGGGTGCGCGAACGGCGAGAGCACGACCCGGACGAAGAAGGTCGCCGCCGTCACCGAGTCCAGCACGCCCGCACCCTTGGCCAGGTCCTCCTCGAAGGCGTTGCCGAGGTAGAGGACGTTCTCGGTGAAGGCGAAGCCGGTCGCGGTGAACCCGGCGAACACGAAACCGTCGGCGGCGCCGGCGGACGGCGGTCTTCGCAAGACGAACACCGCGCACAGGGCCGCCGCCTTGGCGCACTCCTCCACGACCGGGGCCACCGCCACCGAGCCGAGCAGATCGGCCGCCGAGGGGTCGGAGGCCGCGGCCATCCACTCCGTGGCGAAGCTGTTGGCCAGTATCGCGATCAGCGCCGCGGTGCAGGCCCCCCAGCCGAAGCAGAACAGCAACTGCCGCCAGGGGCCGGGCGCGGCCCGGCCGAGCCACCGGAAGGCCGCCATCAGCGGCGGCACCGGCAGCAGGGCCAGGCCGAGGCCTACGAAGAACCCGGCCGTACCGGTCTGCTCCCGTACGAGTTCGAGGATGGCGACCCCGGTCGCGGTGAGCAGGGCGACGAGCACGCACACGCGGGCCGTGCCCGACGTGCGTGCGAGCACACGGGAGAGCGGGAGCGCTCGGAGCACATGATGACCCTACCGAGTCGCTCGGACACTCGGAGTGACGTTTATCCGTTCTTGGGTTCTGCGTTGTGTTCTGTGCGAGTGAAGAGGAGGTCGTGTACGACGTGGCCCTTGTCGAGGCCCTGGCCCTCGAAACGGGTGAGCGGACGGAACTCCGGGCGCGGGGCGTAGCCGCCGTCGGCCTGGGTGTTCTCGAACTCCGGGTGCGCCGTGAGCACTTCGAGCATCTGCTCGGCGTACGGCTCCCAGTCCGTCGCGCAGTGCAGCAGCGCGCCGGGTGCCATGCGGGTGGCGGCCAGGTCGAGGAACTCGGGCTGGATCAGTCGGCGCTTGTGGTGACGGGCCTTGGGCCACGGGTCCGGGAAGTACACGCGCATCCCCGCGAGGGAGGCGGGCGGCAGCATCTCGCGGAGCAGGATGATGGCGTCGCCGTTGGCCACGCGGACGTTGGTCATCCCGCCGCGCTCGGCGAGGGCGAGGAGGTTGCCCTGGCCGGGGGTGTGCACGTCGGCGGCGAGGATGCCGGTGCCGGGGTCGGCGGCGGCCATCTGGGCGGTGGCCTCGCCCATGCCGAAGCCGATCTCCAGGACGACGGGGAGGCCGTCGAAGAGCTTGTCGAGGTCGATCACCTCGCGGCCGTCGATGTCCAGGCCCCAGGTGCCCCACAGCCGCTTCAGCGCCTCGCCCTGGCCGGTGGTGACCCGGCTGCGGCGCGGCTGGAAGCTGCGGATCCGGCGCTCGTGGTGCGACCCGGCGGGGTCGGGCGCGGGACCGTCGGGGAAGCGGGGCTCGGTCCGCCACTTGGGCGGCACGTACGCGTCTGCCTCTGCCTCCGGCGGGGCGTCGGGGAGGCTGGGCTGGGGGTTCAGGGACTCAGACACAATGCGCCGATTCTACGCCGGGGGCGGGTGCCGCTGCCCTGGCCGGGCGTTTGGCGGGGGCGGGGGATGGGCGGTGCCGCCTGGGGGCGGGGTCCGGGGCGGAGCCCCAGGGAACGGCGGCCGGGCCGGGCGGGGGTTAGGCGGAGCGGAGGGTGTGGAGGGCGCGGGTGGCGATTTCGCGGCCGATGGGGAGGGACGCGGTCGCCGCAGGCGAGGGGGCGTTCAGGACGTGCACCGTCCGCGGCGCCTCGCGGATGAGGAAGTCGTCGACCAGCGTCCCGTCCCGCAGGACGGCCTGCGCCCGGACCCCCGCCGCGGCCGGCGTCAGGTCCGCCTCCGTGACACCGGGCAGCAGGCGCCGTACGGCCTCCGTGAAGGCCGCCTTCGACAGGGAGCGGTGGATCTCGCCGGCCCCGTACCGCCAGTGCCGCGCGGCCATCCGCCAGGATCCCGGCCAGGCCAGCTCGGTGCCGAGGTCGCGCGGCCGGACCGTCCGCCAGCGGTAGCCCTCGCGGGCCAGCGCCGGCACGGCGTTCGGTCCGACGTGGACGCCGCCGCCGATGCCCCGCGTGAGGTGCACCCCGAGGAAGGGGAACGCCGGGTCCGGTACCGGGTAGACCAGGCCCCGGACCAGCTCCGGGCGCGCCAGGTCGTGGTACTCGCCCCGGAAGGGAATGATCCGCATGCCCGGGTCGTCACCGGCCAGCCGCGCGATCCGGTCGCACTGCAGGCCCGCGCAGTTCACCAGCACCCGCGCCCGCACCACCCGCCCCGAGGTCGTGCGTACCGCCACCGCGGAGGGGCGGCGCGAGATCAGGTCCACCTCCGCCCCGTAGACGATCTCCGCCCCGGAGGACTCGGCCAGCTGCGCGGCCACCTGTCCGTAGTCCACGATCCCGGTGGTGCCGACGTGGATCGCCGCGAGCCCGCTGATCTCCGGCTCGTACTCCGCGATCTGCGCCGGACCCAGCTCGCGCACCGGGATGCCGTTCTCCCGGCCGCGCTGGACCAGCGCGTGCAGGCGGGGCAGCTCGGAGCGGTCGGTGGCGACGATCAGCTTGCCGGTGACCTCGTGCGCGATGCCGTGCTCCGCGCAGAACTTCACCATCTCGGCCGCCCCGCGCACCGCGAACCGCGCCTTGAGGGAGCCGGGGCGGTAGTAGATGCCGCTGTGGATCACTCCGCTGTTGCGGCCCGTCTGGTGCCGGGCGGGCCCGGACTCCTTCTCCAGTACGGTCACGCGGGTCCCGGGAGCCAGGCTCGACAGGGCATGCGCCGTCGACAGGCCGACGATCCCGCCACCGATCACCAGCACATCGCAGTCCACACCGCCGCCCACGCTGACACCTCCCACCCCTGCATCTTGCACCCCGCCACCGACAATAGGGGCTACGCGGGAGTCACCAGCAGCGGCCGGGCCCGTTCGCGGAGCTCCGCGACGCGGGGCTCGTCCCCGTACGGTTCGAGGCGGTGCAGCAGGTCCCGTACGTACTCGGTGGTGCGCGCCGAGGAGATGCGGCCCGCGACCTCCACGGCCCGGGTGCCGGCCGCGCAGGCCGCGTCGAGGTTGCCCGACTCCAGCTCGGCGACGGCGCTCACCACCAGGCGCAGGCCGTGCGAGCGCACGTACTCCTCGGTCGGGCGAGAGAGGGCCTGCTCGGTGAAGCGGCGGACCTGCCGGGGGAGTTTGAGGTCCCGGTAGCATTCCGCCGCATCCGCCGCGAAACGGTCGTACGAGTAGAAACCCAGCCAAGTCGGGTCGGCGTCGCCCTGACGGGACCGTTCCAGCCAGCCCTCGGCGGCGCGCAGCGCCGACCCGGCCGCCGCCGAGTCCCCCGCCTTCGCGTGCGCGCGGGCCTCGACGAGGCGGAAGAAGCTCATGGTGCGGGCGGTGGCCAGGCCGCGGTTGCGTTCGACGGCCGCCTGGGCGAGGTCCACGCCCTCGTCCGGGAAGTCCCGGTAGGTCGCCTGCAGGGACATCGAGGCCAGGACGTACCCGCCGAGCGGCACGTCGGCGGCCGCGCGGGCCAGGCGCAGCGCCTGGATGTAGTAGCGCTGGGCAGCCTCCTGCTGCCCCGTGTCGAAGGCCATCCACCCGGCCAGCCGGGTCAGTTCGGCGGTCGCCCCGAAGAGGGCGCGGCCCACCTCGTCGGTGTAGGAGCCGAGCAGCAGCGGCGCCGCGTCCACCCGCAGGCACTCGGGGACCATCGACGAACGCCAGTCCCCGCCGCCGTACTTGGAGTCCCAGCGGCGCGCGTCCTCGGCGGCCTCGCGCAGCTTGGTCACGTCGCTGTGGCCGACGCGCTGCGGGGAGGCGTCCGAGAGCACCACGGGCACGGCAGGCGCGGTTTCGGGTCCGGACTGGGCGGGCACAACGCCCTGCGCGGGGGTTTCGGACGCGCGCCGGGGCGCGGCGACGGAGGTGGTACGCACCGGAGCCGCCGTACGTACGCCACCGCTCGCGGGGACGGTGGTGCCCACGGCGGCGGGCGGGCCCGGGTCGGTCGCGGGGGCCGGTTCGCGGGCCACCGAGCCGTCCGCCGGCGATATCAGCCACCGCGAGGCCGGCGTCGCGTACGCCGACACCGAGAAGGAACCGGCGAGCGACTGCCAGATCCCGCCACCGCCGCGCCGCCCCGCGAGGTCCAGCCGGTAGAGGTCGGTCGCCGACCGTACGGCCGCGCCGATGTCGCGCGGGAAGGCCAGCCCGACCTCGGGCGCGGGATCGGCGTCCGCCAGCCCGATCTCGTGCAGCGGCACGGGCCGGCCCAGCTTCGCCCCGATCGCGGCGGCGATCAGGTGCGGGGCCGCGCCCTGCGGCACCATCCCCTTCGACACCCACCGCGCGACCGAGGTCTTGTCGTACCGGAGCGTCAGACCCCGCTGCGCACCGAGGTCGTTGACCCGCCGGGCCAGCCCCGCGTTGCTGATGCCCGCCAGGGCGAGGACGGCGCCGAGCTTCTCGTTGGGCTCGCGGAGCTCCCTGGACATGCGCCACCCCTCGTCACACGCGGAACGCAGACGCCGCCGGGGCATAGGCGCCCGGCATTTCGTAAACCCAGCGTAGTTCCCCGCCTCCCAAGCGTTAAGGCCCCGAGTTCCGTATGGCGGGATTGTTGTCCGTATGCACAGTCCGCCGGGGCCCGCTCCCCGGGGCGCACGCCTCGGATCGTGCTCCGGCCGTGTGGCCGTGCGCCCGGCCGTGCGCTCTGGCCGCACCCGGGGCCCGGCGATTCGATGTGCGGTGCGTGGGTCGGCCCGCCGCGTGGATCCGGCAGGCCGGGGGATGCCGCTGCCTCAATCCCCGCGGGTGGCGGAACGGTCCGGGGGGCGGAATACCGCCCCCCGGACCGCGCCCCGCGGCTTCCCGCCGCTGCCCGCGCGAGGACGCGTACGGGCACTCAGTACGGCCGAAGAATGGCCGAAACCGACCTATGGGGCGCTGGGAACGGAACGCCAAATACCGAGTGGACAAGGCGTGTTCGTTGACCCGTGCGCCCCCGAAGCCGCTCCCGCACGCCCGTCTCGTGGCAGCATGGACCCCGAGCCACCGGGGTCCCGCCGGCCGCGCCCTCAGCGCCGACCACGTCGTCCGTGCCGCCCGTTTCCCCGGTCATGTGCCCACGGGCTGGGGGAGGCGGCGGTGCGCTGGTTGGTCGGGTGGAGCAGTATCGCCGCGAGCTTCGGTACGGCCGGACGCGTCTCCGGAGCGCCCGGCGGCACCGCGTACGGATCCGCGCACGGGTCCGCGTACGACTCCCCCCGCGACCGGCCGTACGAGGACCCCCCGCGCGGCGGCATCGCCGACGCCGCCCACGCCGACGACCCGGCCGGCCAGGACGCCGAACGCACCGTCCACCCCGTCGGCGCCCAGCTCCTGTGGGGCGACCCCGACCCGCTGTGGGCCGTCGGCGACTGGCGCCCCGACGAGGTCCGCACCGTCACCGCCGACCCCGCCGACCCCTTCACCCGGCTCGTCGTCCTGGGCTGCTGCGGCGCCTCCGACGAAGAACTCCGCCGCGCCCTCTACGCCGCCCGCGGCGGCGCCCTGCGCCACCTCACCGAATGGCCCGGCAGCTACACCGCCGTCGTCCAGGCCGGCCGCCGCATCACCGTCCTCGGCGACCTCGCCGGCGCCCGGCCCGTCTTCTACACCCCCTGGGCCGGCGGGACCGCGTACGCCACCGCCGCCCTCCCCCTGGCCGACCTCATCGGCGCACAGCTCGACATCGGCCACCTCGCCGCCCTGCTGGCCTGCCCCGACAGCCCCGAGGCACTGGGCGACGGCACACCGTACGCCGGCGTCCGGCGCATCCCGCCCGGGCACACCCTCATCCTGCGCGAGGGCTCCCGGGAGATCACCGGCTACGAACCCGTCGCCTCCCTCGCCGTGGCCGCACCCGAAGCCGACCCCGAGGGGGCGGTCGAGGGAGTGCGGGAAGCGTTGACGGCAGCGGTGCGCGCCCGGCTCACGGCACCCCGGCATGCTCCCGACACCCTGCTCCCCGACCCCGGACCCGTGCCCGGAATGGGCCCCGCCGACCGCCGCGCCGCCCGCGGCGCCCCCGCCCCCGGCGTCGGCGCCGACCTCTCCGGCGGCACCGCCTCCGCCACCCTCGCCCTGCTCGCCGCCGGACTCCCCGGTGCCCCCGGCACCCTCCCCGGCACCGGATCCCGCCTCCTCGCCGTCACCTTCAACGACCTCGCCACCCCGCGCGGCCGCGAAGGCGAACTCGAACGCGCCCACGCCCTCGCCGCCGACCCCCGGCTCCACCACGTCGTCGTGGCCGCCGCCGACGAAGCCCTCCCCTACACCGACCTCGACGGCCCCCTCACCGACGAACCCGGCCCCTGCCTCGTCACCGCCGCCCGCGACCGGCGCCGCCTCGCCGCCGGCTCCGCCGACCACTTCACCGGGCACGGCGCCCGCCAGGTCCTCGACGCCCACCCCGCCCGCATGGCGGACCTCCTCCTAGACCGCAGACGCCGCCACCTGCTGCGCCCCGTCGCCGCCCTCGCCCGCTCCGCCGCCGAAGGCCCCCTGTTCGTCCCCTTCTCCGTCTACTCGGCCGCCCGCCGCCTCGCCCGTACGCCGTACCGCGCGGGCATCGAAGCGGCCGCGGCCCGGCTGCGCGAGGGCGGCGTCGCCACCGCCGTCTCGGGGCCCGTCGACGCCTCCCTGGCCGCCCTGACCTGGTCCCGCCCCGGCCCGGCGGCGGGCTGGCTGACCGGCGAGGCCCTGGCGGAAGTATCGATCCGCCTGCGCGCCGCCGCCGGACGCCCCCCGCTCTCGCTGCGGCCCGGCGAGGCCCGCGCCCGCGCCCTGCTGGCCCGCCACGCCGCCGACCACCGGGTCTTCGAGCAGGCCGTCGAGGTCCGCAGCCAGCGCCTGCACGCCCCGTTCCTCGACAACCAGGTCGTACGGGCCGCGCGCGCCCTGCCGGAGTCCCTGCGGGTGCAGCCCGGGGCCCGCGCCGAGATCCTGCGCAGCGTGCTGGCCTCCGCCGGGGTGCGCGAACTCCCGCCCGGCTGGGGCGTCAGCGCACCCGGCCCGAACGAGACCGCCGCCCGGCTCGGCCTGCGCGCCGCCCTCGGCTCGCTGCTGTCCCTCTTCACCGCCCCGCTGCTGGCCGACGCAGGGCTGATCGAGGCCCGCGTGGTGCAGCAGGCCCTGACCGACGCCGCCGACGGGCGGCCCGTACCGCTCGACGGGCTCGCGGAACTCGTCTCGATGGAACTGTGGCTCCGCCGCCTGATGGCGCGGCGCGGCACCTGCTGGACGGGCACCTCGACGCCCCGCCGCCGCGCGGTCCCACCCCTCCCGGTCCCCCGCCTGACGGGCACCCCGGCGCCACCGCTCCCGCTGCGCTAGTGCTGTGGCCGGAAAGGTTTGCCGGTTCGCGGTGTCCGGTGCGGTGCATCGCAAGGCGGAGGGCCGCGGCTCGTACTGGACGTACTTGCGCGGTCCGACAACGCAGCGAGGTGCCGTGCCGGGCGCCGTGAGGCGGTGAACCTTTCCGGTCACAGCACTAGGCCGGGCCGGGGCTCCGCCGGTTCGAGACGCGGGTCCGGGCGGAGCCCGGGGAACGGGCGAAGGGCGGGTAGGGGACCGGCCCCGGGCAGCGGCGCACCGCCCGCAACCGGCCCGCCCGGGGGGCCGCCCGATAACCCCGCGCGGCCCCCCGCAGGGGCACGGCAGAATGACCCGGTGCGGTACCTCATCCTCGGCACCACCGAGGCACGTGACGAGACGACCGGCGCCCCCCACACCCCCGGCGGCGCCCGCCTGCGCGCGCTCCTCACCGCCCTCGCCCTGCGCGCTGGCAGCCCGGCCGCCGTCCCCGTCGCCGACCTGGTCGACGAGGTCTGGGGCGACGACCCGCCCCAGGACGCCCCCGCCGCCCTCCAGGCCCTCGTCGCCCGCCTCCGCCGCAGCCTCGGCTCCCGCGACAGCATCCGCACCGACCCCGCCGGCGGCTACCGGCTCACCGCCGCCCCCGAGGACGTCGACCTCCACCGCTTCACCCGCCTCGCCGCCCTCGGCGCCGCGCAGCTGCCGACCGACCCCGCCACCGCCGCCACCACCCTCCGCGAGGCCCTCGCCCTCTGGCGCGGCCCCGCCCTCGCCGACCTCCCCGAGCCCGCCCGCACCGCCCACGCCGCCGCCCCGGAGGCCCGTCGCACCGCCGCCCTCCGCGACCGCGTCGAGGCCGAGCTGCGCAGCGGCGCCGCCGCCCCGGCCGCACTCCTCCCGGAGATCGAGGCACTGATCCGCGAGCACCCGTACGACGAACCCCTGCGCGCCCTCCAGCTCCGCGCCCTGCGCTCCGCCGGCCGCCCCGCCGACGCCCTCGCCGCGTACGAACGCACCCGCCGCGACCTCGCCGAAGGCCTCGGCACCGACCCCGGCCCCCAGCTGCGCGCCCTGCACGCCGAACTGCTCCAGCCCCCGCCGCCGCCCGCGCAGCCCCGCGGCAACCTCCGCCCCCGTCTGACCTCCTTCGTCGGCCGCGAGCCCGAACTCGCCGCCCTCGCCGCCGACCTGGACCGCGTACGCCTCGTCACCCTCACCGGACCCGGCGGCTCCGGCAAGACCCGCCTCGCCGAGCACGCGGCCGCCGCCCAGCCCGGATCCGGCTGGCTCGTCGAACTCGCCCGCCTCGACCACCCGGCCGCCGTCCCCGGCGCCGTCCTCAGCGCCCTCGGCCTGCGCGAGAGCAGCCTCGTCGCCCGTGAGAAGACCCCCGCCGGCGACGACCCCACCGCCCTCCTCGTCGACCACTGCGCACACCGCCGCCTGCTGCTCGTCCTGGACAACTGCGAGCACGTCATCGGCGCCGCCGCCGAACTCGCCGAAACCCTCCTCACGCACTGCCCCGGCGTACGGATCCTGGCCACCAGCCGCGAACCCCTCGGCGTACCCGGCGAGTTCCTGCGCCCCCTCGAACCCCTGCCGCCCGGCCCCGCGCACCGGCTGTTCGCCGACCGGGCCACCGCGGCCCGCCCCGGTTTCCGCGCCGACGAAGACCCGGCCGCCGTCGCCGAGATCTGCGCCCGCCTCGACGGGCTGCCCCTCGCCATCGAACTGGCCGCCGCCCGCCTCAGGCTCCTCACCCCGCGCCAGATCGCCGACCGCCTCGACGACCGCTTCCGCCTCCTGACCGGCGGCGCCCGCACGCTCCTGCCGCGCCAGCAGACCCTGCGCGCCGTCGTCGACTGGTCCTGGGACCTGCTCGACAGCGCCGAACGCACCGTCCTCGCCCGGATGTCCGCCTTCGCCGGCGGCTGCGACCTGGACGCCGCCGAGGCCGTCTGCGGCGACCCGGGGACCGACGTCGCCGACACCCTCGGCTCCCTCGTCGACAAGTCCCTCGTCGTCGCCGTACCCGACGCCGACGGCATGCGCTACCGCCTGCTGGAGACCATCCGCGAGTACGCCGCCGCACGCCTGGCCGCCTCCGCCGGAGAGGCCCGCGCCACCGCCCGCCGCCACGCCGCCCACTACCTGGCCTTCGCCGAACGGGCCGAGCCGCTGCTGCGTTCCGCGGACCAGCTCCCCTGGATCCGGCGCGCCGAGACCGAGCTCGACAACATCCGCTCCGTCTTCCACACCGTCACCGTCACCGACCCGGACCTGGAGACCGCCCAGCGCCTCCTGGCCGCCCTCGCCTGGTTCCTGTGGCTGCGCAACTACCGCACCGAGGGCGCCGAATGGTCCGGTCTGGTCCTCGCCGCCACCCCCGCCGAGCCGCCCGCCGGATCGGCCGCGTACTGGCGCTCCATGCGCCTCCAGGTCCTCCACATGTTCCTGATCGGCGAGAGCAGGGGCTCCGCCGGCGTCCGCACGCCCGAGCACGCCGCGGTCGCCGCCCGCATCCGGGAGGTCTTCCGCGAGGGATCACCGGAGACCACCCGCTTCCCCGGCATGCTGTGGCCCGCGACGGCCTTCCTCACCGGTGACACCGCCGACTTCCACCCCGACCTCGCCCGGTCCGTGGACAACTGCCGCCGCCACGCCGGCGACTGGGAACTCGGCGTCACCCTCCTGATGCGCACCCACGCGGCCATCGACATGACCGGGGGCCTGGACTCCGTCGACGCCGATCTCGCCGAACTCCACGAGATCGCCCGCCGCTGCGGGGACCGCTGGATGCGCGCCCAGGTGGCCAGCGCCGCCGGGGAGGCGGCCCTCTCGCGCGGCCAGTACGACACCGCCCGCGCCGAGTACGAGGAGTGCCTGCGCCTCGCCCGGGAGGTCGGCGCCCAGACGGAGGCGCCCTTCGCCCTCGCCCGCATCGCCGAGGCCGTCTACTGCGCCGGGGACTACGACACCGCCGAAGAGCTCCTCGCCGAAGCCGACCGCGAGGCCGACCAGCACGGCGGGGTGTACGACGTGAGCTCCTTCGCCCGGCTCCTGTCGGCGATGTTCGCCCTCCGCCGCGGCGACACCGACCGGGCCAGGGCCGAGTGCGCCCGAGCCCGCGCCGAGTCGGCGCAGATCAACGCGCCCGCGCAGCTCACCGCCGGAATGGCGCTCGTCGAGGCCGCCCTCACCGCGCAGGAGGAGGGCCCGCTGGCGGGCCTGACCCGCATCGGACCCGCCCTCGCGGAGGCCGTGGCCTCCCATTGCGCCGAACGGGTCCTGGCCTGCCTCGCCGAGGTGGCCGCCGTGTTCCTGGAAGGCGCCGGGCGGCCGGCCGCGAGCGTACGGGTCCTCGCGGCGGCCGGAACCTGGCGCGGCGGGTATCCCCGCTCGGTGCCGGAGGAGGCCGTCCTGGAGGGGCTCCCGGCCCGCACCCTCGCCGTCCTCGGCCCGGACGCGCACGCCGAGGCGGAGGCCGCGGGCCGGGCCCTGACCCCCGCCGAGGTCGCCGCCGAGATCACCCGGCACGTCCCGCAGGCCGCGCCCGCCCCGCTCAGCGGCAGCTGATCACCGCGTCGGCCCAGCTCGCCAGCGTCGGCAGGTGCCCCTGCCCGGCCTGCTCCACCACCAGCCGCAGGGCCGAGCGCCCGGCCAGCGGCACCTCGACGGCCGCCGGGGCGTCCCCGTACCCGAGCGCGCCGGAACGCCACAGCCGCTGCCCGTCGGCGTAGACGGAGAACCGCACCGTCCCGTCGGTCAGCAGCGACAGCCCGTCCACCCCGGCCCGCGCCGAGAAGGAGGTGCACTGCCGGTTGAGGGCGATCTCCACCGAGGAGCGGGAGTGGACGGTGATCCCCTGCCCGAACCGCTGCCCGCCGGCGACCAGCCCCCACCGCTGCCACACCCAGCTGCTGTGCCAGGTCTCCAGCTCGGGACCGGTGTGCCGGCCCAGCGCGGAGTGGTCGAGCCGGGCCAGCGGGAACGCCTGCGCGGGCTGCGGCGACGGCGTGGGCTTCGGCCGGACCGGCGAGGGCGAGGGGCTCGGCGTGGGCTTCGGCCGCCCGGGCGGGGACGGGGTCACCGGCGCCGGAGCGGAGACCGGCGGCGAGGCGGGCCGCGACGCCGGCGCGACCGGCGCCGCACTGCGCGGCGGCGGTACGGGACCACCCGCGGCCGGAGCCGGATCCACCGGCGGGCTCGACTCCGGGGCGGCGGACGCGGCCGGCCTGGGCACCGCCGGCGCCACCGCGCTGGGCGCGGGCTTCGCCTCCGGGTCGGGCTCGTCCCCGGTCAGGGCGAACACCACCCCGGCGGCCGCCGCGACCGCTATCCCGGCGGCGATGGCGGCCTTCGCGGGCAGCCCCAGCCCCTCCGAGACCACCGCACCCCCGGCCCCGCCGGCAGCACCCGCACCCCCACCCCCGGCCGCACCGGCAGCACCGGCCGCACCAGCCCCGGCCCCCGCAGCACCGGCCGCACCAGCCCCGGCGGCCGACGACCCGCCCACCGCCGCGGCGGCAGCCCCCGCACCCCCGGCGGCGACGACCCCGCCGGCCACCACCCCGGCCGCCTTGGCGGCGTACCCGGCGGCGAACCACCCGATGACCGCGACCGGCAGCAGCGCGGGAATCCCCGCGTTCACGTCCTTGAGCTCACCCGCGGCCAGCCGGCACTTGGCGCACTCCTCCAGGTGCTTGCGCAGCCCCCGTTCCGCCCGCATCCGCAGCCCGCCCCGGGCGTACGCGCCCAGCCGGTCCGCGTACCGCGCGCAGTCCCCGCCCTCACCGAGCGCGGAACTCACGTGCGCCTGGAGGTAGGCCTGCTTGAGGCCCTCCCGGGCCCGGCTGGCCAGCACCGCCGTGGCGTTGGCGCTCAGTCCGAACAGCGGGGCGATCGCACTCGGCGAGGCCTCCTCGACCGTGGTGTGCCACAGCACGGCCTGCCACCGCTCGGGCAGGCTCCGGAAGGCCTGCATGGCCAGCGACCGCTCGGCCTCGTGCATCGCCCGCACGTCCGCGCCCAGTTCCAGGGTGTCGTCCCCGGCCAGCCCGCCCAGCGCCGCGCCGCCCTCCGCACCCGCGGCCGCCTGCTCCGCGAACAGCGCGAAGTCCTCGACCAGATGCTCCCGGCGGGCCGTCTTCGCCCAGGCCGCGGCGACCCGCCGCACGGTGGTCAGCAGGTAGGCCCGCACCGACTGGTCCGGCCCGGCCCCGCCCCGTACCGCCTGGAGCGTCCGCGCGAACACCTCGGCCGTCAGGTCGTCGGCGGTGTGCCCGTCGCGGCAGCAGGTCCGCGCGTAGCGCCGTACGGCATCGGCGTGCCGGCGGAACAGCTCCTCGTAGGCGCCGTCGTCACCACCGCGCATCCGGGCGACCAAGTCACCGTCGGACGGCGGCAGGTCGGCGCCGGCCGCCCCGGGAGCGGCATGCCGCCTCCGGCCGGGTTCGCGCTGGGCCGGGACCTGCCGGGCGGGCAGACCGCCCGCCGGGGCCTCGCCACTCGCGTCACTGACGCCGCCGGGAGACTCGTCCCGTCCGTCAACGCTCATCGCGGAAGCCCCCGCACGCCACACTCAGACCGGTCCACCGATCCAGCGTGTCACACGGCACGGGTGCCCCGGCCCCCGTGCCGCACCATCCACCCATCCGGGGACAATCCGGCGAATCGCCGAACCGCTCCTCACCCCTACGAGTGACCGGCCGTCCCAGGCGCCCCGTTGACGATCCGACGCCCCGAAGCCGCCCGCACCACCGCCCGCACAACTCCGGCCGCGCGCACCACCCGAGCCGCCCAAGCCGCTCCGGCCGTCCGCGCTGGCCCGGCCGTCCGCCCCGGCCCGAGCGGCCCCCACCCCTGCGGGGGCCGCTCGAACCGTCGGCACCGACGGGCACGGGCGCCCGTACGGATCAGGCCGTGCGCGAACGCAGCCCCTCAAGCAGGATGTCCAGCAGCCGCGCCGAAGCGGCGGCCTGCTGCGCCGGGTCCGGCAGCGCGGGCGCGGCGGTCGCTATCACCAGCAGCACGTCGGCCACCGTGACATCGGCCCGCAGCTCACCGGCCTCCCGGGCCCGGTCCACCAGCCGGCCGACGACCTCCAGCAGCGCACCCGCGCCCGCGTCCTCCGACGGCTCGTCCTCGATCGGGGTCCGCGCGCCCACGACACGCAGCTCCGGAGCCCCGCCCGCGACGGCCGCCCCGGCCTGACGCTGGTGCGGCACGCGCGCCGCGCCCTCGTCCTCGGTGGCGTCCTCCTCGGCCGCGCCGACCCGCAGCACCTGCGGCGGCAGCAGCCGGCCCGCGCCCGAGGCCACGGAGGTGCGCAGGAAGCGCGACAGCGCCTGCCACGGCTCCTCCTCCTGGCCCAGAGCGGACTTCGCCTGCTCCGTCAGCCGGGCGGTCTCCTCCTCGGCTATGCGCCGGACCAGCACGTCCTTGCTGGGGAACCGCCGGTAGACGGTCCCGACGCCGACGCGCGCGCGGCGCGCCACGTCCTCCATCGGGGCCCCGTAGCCGAGCTCGCCGAAGACCTCGCGCGCGGCGCGCAGGACGTGTTCGAGGTTGCGCTGCGCGTCGACGCGCAGCGGCGTCGAACGGCCCGTGCCGTGGGTGGTCGTGCCCGCGATCACGCGGCCGCCGCTCTCTGCGGACAGAGCGGTGGCAGAACCATGGAAATCGGAAATGTGCATATGTATCCCCCGGTAATCATTTGTCTCCCCCCGGAGACACTCCCCGCCTTCGTGTCGAGGGGGGCCACGGTCATGTGGGCCCTGGTCCTACTCCTCGACGAGATACGAACATAGTTGAGCCAGAGTCAATTCAGAAGAGGCAGCCCCCGACGGAGCACCGCCCGATCGGAGCATTCACCCCCACTTTTCCGCCGCAAGCCTCCGGAATCACCCCCTCCGACGGGCCTGACCTGCGCACTTATCGTGCGATCCGAGTCCCTCGACAGCCCCGTCCCGACCTCCCCACCGGTCACACAATGTGCCGGGCCTGTGGACAAACTCCCGGCCACGTTGCGTCATGGGATGGTGAAGGCTGCTAACTCGCGGGGCGACGCCCCCGGTACCCCGCCCCGCACGCGCATCCTCGTCATCGGAGGCGGATACGTCGGCATGTACACCGCGCTGGGCCTCCAGCGGAAGCTCAGATCCGGCGAAGCCGAGGTCACGGTGGTCACCCCCGAGCCCTACATGACGTATCAGCCCTTCCTCCCCGAAGCCGCCGCCGGAGCCATCTCCCCGCGCCACGTCGTCATCCCCCTGCGCCGCGTCCTCGACCGCTGCCGCATCGTCATCGGCCAGGCCCAGCGCATCGACCACGCCAAACGGACCGCGACCGTCACCACCCTCGCCACCCCCGACGAGGGCACCGGCGACCTGGAGATCGAGTACGACGAACTCGTCCTCGCCCCCGGCTCCGTCTCCCGCACCCTCCCCGTCCCCGGCCTCGCCGACTACGGCATCGGCTTCAAGACCGTGGAAGAGGCCATCGGCCTGCGCAACCACGTCATCGAACAGATGGACATCGCCTCCTCCACCCGCGACCCCGCCATCCGCGACGCCGCCCTCACCTTCGTCTTCGTCGGCGGCGGATTCGCCGGCGTCGAGGCACTCGGCGAACTGGAGGACATGGCCCGCTACGCGGCCCGGTACTACCACAACATCAAGGCCGAGGACATGAAATGGGTGCTGGTCGAGGCCAGCGACCGCATCCTCCCCGAGGTCGGCCCCGAAATGGGCACCTACACCGTCCGCGAACTGCGCCGCCGCAACATCGACGTCCGCCTGGAGACCCGCCTCGAATCCTGCGAGAACCGCGTCGCCGTCCTCAGCGACGGCGCCCGCTTCCCCACCCGCACCGTCGTCTGGACCGCCGGCGTCAAACCCCACCCCATCCTCGCCGCCACCGACCTCCCCAGGAACGAACGCGGCCGCCTGCGCTGCACCTCCTTCCTCACCGTCGAAGGCGTCGAACACGCCTGGGCCGCCGGCGACGCCGCCGCCGTCCCCGACATCACCGCGGACGAACCGGGCCGCGAATGCGCCCCCAACGCCCAGCACGCCGTCCGCCAGGCCAAACAGCTCGCCGACAACCTCATCGCCGCCCTCCGCGACGAAGCCCTCACCGAATACGCCCACAAATACGCCGGCTCCGTCGCCTCCCTCGGCCTCCACAAGGGCGTCGCCCACGTCTACGGACGCAAGATCAAGGGCTACCCCGCCTGGTTCATGCACCGCACCTACCACCTCAGCCGCGTCCCCACCTTCAACCGCAAGATGCGCGTACTCGCCGAATGGACCCTCGCAGGACTCTTCACCCGCGAGATCGTCTCCCTCGGATCCCTCGAACACCCCAGGGCAGAGTTCGAACTCGCCGCCGGCGGAGGCCACCGGCACCACCCCCCGAACCCCGCCCCCCAACCCCCGAAGGACAACGAGGGCTGACGTTGTCAGTGCCGTCCGCCACACTGGACGTGTGACCATAGGTGGGCTCACACCTGCACAGAGTGACGCCCCACGGAGGGACCAGCAGCAAGCGACCGACCACACGGGGCACCTCCCGGACACCACACCGGGAGGAGACACCGCGACCACTTGCGACACCACGAGGCTTGAACGCAGTGAACTTCACGCGATGGAGCGCCCGGTTTCCCGGAACGCAGCGCCGCGCCGCCGCCCGGAACGAGCACGCCGCCGCCCAGGCCAAAAGGGGTGAAGGCTCCGTCCCGGCAGCCCGCGGCGCCGCCGCCCACCCCCCGGCGCCACCCGAGGGCAGCCCCGCCGACGCCACCGTCTCCGGCACCGGCACGGCCCCCCTCCCCGCCGCACCCGCCCTCGACGAGCTCTCCGTACAGGAGGTCCTCGGACTCCTCCCCGCCCTCATCGCCCTCGTCCACGGCCCCGAGCACCGCGTCGCCTACGTCAACGACGCCTACACCGCCGGCTTCGGCCCCCGCACCACCGGCGCCCCCGCGCACCTCGCCCTCCCCGAACTCGGCGAGCTCGGCCTGCTCCCGCTCCTCGACCAGGTCCAGCGCAGCGGCAAACCCCGCACCGCCAAGAACCGTCAGGCCCCCGGCGGCGGCAGCTCCTACACCGTCACCTGCACCCCCGTGCAGTTCCCCAAGGCCGACGCCGACGGCCGCCCCGACCCCCACCACACCGGGATCCTCGTCCACCTCGCCGACGTCACCGACCACGCCGAAGCCGTCGACCGCCTCCGCGCCAGCGAACGCCGCCAGCGCGAAGCCGCCGTCACCCTCCAGCGCTCCCTCCTCCCCCAGGAACTGGAACAGCCCGACGACCTCCGCATCGCCGCCACCTACCAGCCCGGCGGCACCGAGGCCGCCGTCGGAGGCGACTGGTACGACGTCATCACCCTCGGCGCCGGCCGCACCGCCCTCGTCATCGGCGACGTCATGGGCCGCGGCGTCCGCGCCGCCGCCGTGATGGGTCAGCTGCGCACCGCCGTCCGCGCCTACGCCCGCCTCGACCTGCCCCCGCACGAGGTGCTCCAGCTCCTCGACGGCCTCGCCGCCGAGATCGACGCCAGCCAGATCGCCACCTGCGTCTACGCCGTCCACGACCCCAACGAAGGCCTCCTCGCCTACGCCTCCGCCGGCCACCTCCCCATCCTCGTCCGCGACGAGGACGGCACCGTACGCCGCGCCGCCGACCCCACCGGCCCGCCCCTCGGCACCGGCGGCTGGCTCCACACCTCCGGCACCATCGCCCTCGGCCCCGGCTCCACCGCCGTCCTCTACACCGACGGCCTCGTCGAACGCCGCGGCGAGGACATCGACGAAGGCGTCTCCGCCCTCGAACGCGCCCTCGCCGGAGCCCAGGGAACCCCCGCGATCATCTGCGACCGCCTGATGCGCGCCCTCGGCGTCGACGCCGACCACGACGACGACGTCGCCGTCATGGTCCTCCAGCAGCCCGCCCGCACCGGAACCGACGCCGAGCTCTTCCACAACGCCGCCCTGGAACTCCTCGGCGGCGTCGAGGCCGCCCCGCGCGCCCGCGCCTTCGCCCAGGGCGTCCTCAGCTCCTGGCGCTTCCCCATGGAGCTCTGCGACCTCGGCGTCCTCGCCGCCAGCGAACTCGTCGCCAACTCCCTCCAGCACGGCACCCCGCCCATGCGGCTGCGCCTGCGCCGCACCGACCGACGCCTGATCGTCGAGGTCACCGACGGCGACGACCACCTCCCGCGCCGCCGCCGCGCCGAACCCGCCGACGAGACCGGACGCGGCATCTCGATCATCGCCACCATCGCCTCGGCCTGGGGCTCCCGTCGCACCCCCGGCGGCGGCAAGGCCGTCTGGTGCGAGTTCGCCCTGCCCGACAAATAGCCCGGCGCACCGGAAAACACGGAAGAGGCCCCGGTCCACAGGACCGGGGCCTCTCCCCATCTGCTCAGCTCTTACGCGGACACCCGCTCGCCCCGCTGCTCCACCCGCTCCACACCCTTCGCGGAGCCGGCCACGACCCGGCCGCCCAGCAGCGACGGGTTGTCCTGCACCGGGCTCAGCTGCCCGCCCAGCCGCAGCGCCAGACCGGCGATCCCCAGCGACACCAGCACGAAGATCCCGATGTACAGCATCGGAACGCCCGCACCCAGCGGCACACCCAGCGGCCCCAGGGCCAGCGCCATCTGCTTGACCAGCGCGAACGCCGAGTTGTACCGCCCGACCGACCCCTCCGGAGCCAGGTCCGCCACCAGCGGCGCCAGCGTCGGCGACAGCATCGCCTCACCGATCCCGAAGAGCGCGTACGTGCTCACGAACGCGGCCGCCGCCATCGTCGCGCTGCCGTGCCCCAGCCCAGAGAACCCGGCGATCAGCCACGCCACGGTCCAGATCAGCCCGACCAGCGCGATCACCCGCGACCGGCGGCGCTTCTCGACCAGCTTCAGCACCACGAACTGCGCCACGACGATCGCACCGGTGTTGGCGGCCAGCGCGAACCCGAGGGTGGACGGGGAGATCCCCGCGGCCTCCGTACCGAAGGCGGCCAGACCCGACTCGAACTGTCCGTAACAGGCGAAGAAGAGCACGAAGCCCAGCAGACACAACTGCACCATGGCCTTGTGCCGCAGCAGCCGCTTCCAGCCGCCGTCCGCCTGGGCCGGGTCCTTGGGCAGGGCGTCCTTGATGCTCGGAGCCTGCGGCATCCGCACGGTGGCGATGACCCCGGCCAGCACCAGGAACATCACGGCCTCGATGCCGAACAGCAGGGTGAAGCTCCCGGGCCGGGTCACGTCGACGATCTGACCGCCGGCGAGCCCGCCGATGCCCAGACCCAGGTTCTGCATGAAGAACTGGAGCGCGAAGGCACGCGTACGGGTCGACGGCGTCGAGCACCACACGATCATCGTGGCCAGCGCCGGCTGCATCACGGCCTGCCCGGCACCGAGCGCCAGGGCGGACAGCAGGATCGGCACCACGCCGGTGGACAGCCCGAGGGAGAGCGCACCCGCCGAGGCGGCCACGGCCGCACCCATGACCACGGGCACCGGACCCCGCCGGTCGATGACCCGGCCGGTGAAGGGCAGCGCGACGAGAGCACCCAGGGCGAACGCCACGAACGCACTCGTGGCGGCCATGGAGCCCAGCCCCCGCACCTGCGCCACATAGATGTAGAGGAACGGAACCGTGAAGCCGATGCCGAACGCGGTCAGCGCGTTCCCGGCCTGGATCCGCCGCATCGCAGCGCCCATCACCTTGGTCACTTCTCACCTGCCCTGATAGCTAAAGTCTGAAGACTTCATACCTAAAGTTCGATGCTTAACTCTACACATCGAAGGAGTTAGACGCCAACGGGTTCGTGGGATACTTCGGACCATGGCTGACACCCCCGACGGCACCGCGCCCGTCCACGAGCCGAGCCTCGACGAGCAGATCGCCATCTATCAGCGCGAGTTCCAGGACCTGGACCCCCAGGTGGAGAAGGTCGTCTCGGCCCTCAGCCGCCTGAACCGCCGCATGAACGTCGCGTACGGCCGCCAGACGGCCGCTCTCGGCATCAGCAACGCGGAGTGGGAGGTCCTCAAGGCCCTGGTCCTCTCGGGCGCCCCGTACCGGATGGGCCCGAGCGAGCTCGCGAAGCAGCTGGGCCTGACGCCGGCGGCGATGACCCACCGGATCGACCGCATGACGGCCGAGGGTCTGGTCACCCGGGAACGGGACGAGTCCAACCGGGTCCGCGTGATCGTGGAGCTGACGGACGAGGGCCGCAGCAAGTGGCTGGACGCGATGCGCGCGGCGACGGTGTTCGAGGAGGACCTCCTCCAGGACCTCTCCACCGCGGAGCGCGGGGTCCTGGGCGACATGCTGACCCGGGTCCTGGACCGCGTGGAGGACCTCCAGCCCCGGCACTGAGCGGGCCCCTCCCCGGGCCTGACCTCCCGGGTTGACACGCCACTCGTGGATCCGTAAGGTTCTTCGAGTTGTCCCAGAGCCGGAAGGTTCTGAGGCCAACGAATCCGCCGCCTCGTCGCGGCAACCTACTCAGCACGATCTCCCACCGGGAACGAATTCGGCATGTCCGAATTCATTTCCGAAGGCCCGATTATCGGTTGCCGGGAAAATCCGCTAGAGTTCAGGAGTCGGAAGGGCCCAACAGCCCGGAAGACAAACCCCGCTGACTGGGAGTCAGGCCCGAAAGGATCTGATAGAGTCGGAAACGCAAGACAGCAAGACAGAACGAAAGCCCGGAGGAAAGCCCGAGAGGGTGAGTACAAAGGAAGCGTCCG
>NZ_JBEZWL010000081.1:0-33466 GCF_040648015.1 Streptomyces sp. NPDC029216
CGGCCGCGCTGCCCGCGGCCCCGGCCCCTTCCCGCCTCAGAGGCGTTCGATGATCGTGACGTTGGCCTGGCCGCCGCCCTCGCACATCGTCTGGAGGCCGTAGCGGCCGCCGGTGCGTTCCAGCTCGTGCAGGAGCGTGGTCATCAGTTTCACGCCGGTCGCCCCCAGGGGGTGGCCCAGGGCGATCGCGCCGCCGTTGACGTTGACCCGGGCGGGGTCGGCGCCCGTCTCCTTCAGCCAGGCCAGCACCACCGGGGCGAAGGCCTCGTTGATCTCGACCAGGTCGATGGCGTCCAGGGTCAGGCCCGTCTTCTTCAAGGCGTGCGCGGTGGCGGGGATGGGGGCCGACAGCATCCGGATCGGGTCCTCGCCGCGCACCGACAGGTGGTGGATCCGGGCGCGGGGCGTGAGGCCGTGTTCCGCCACCGCCCGCTCGGAGGCGATCAGCATCGCCGCGGCGCCGTCCGAGACCTGGGAGGAGACGGCCGCCGTGATGGTGCCGCCCGCGACGACCGGCTTGAGGCCGGCCATCTTCTCCAGGGTGGTGTCGCGGCGCGGGCCCTCGTCCACGGCCACGTCCCCGTACGGGACGGTCTCGCGGTCGAAGCGGCCCTCGTCGATCGCGCGGACGGCCCGCCGGTGGGAGGTGAGGGCGAACTCCTCCATGTCCCGCCGGGAGATCCCCCACTTCTCGGCGATGAGCTGCGCGCCGTGGAACTGGTTGACGGGGGCGTCCCCGTACCGGGCGCGCCAGCCGGCCGAGCCCGCGTAGGGGCCCTCGGTGAGGCCCAGCGGCTCGGCCGCCTGCCGGGAGGCGAAGGCGATCGGGATCATCGACATGTTCTGGGTGCCGCCCGCGACGACCAGGTCCTGGGTGCCGGAGAGGACGCCCTGCGCGGCGAAGTGCACGGCCTGCTGGGAGGAGCCGCACTGCCGGTCGACGGTGACGCCCGGGACCTCCTCGGGCAGCCCGGCGGCGAGCCAGGCGGTCCGTGCGATGTCCCCCGCCTGCGGGCCGACCGTGTCGAGGCAGCCGAACACCACGTCCTCCACGGCGGCCGGGTCCACCCCGGACCGCTCGACGAGCGCCTTGAGCACGTGCGCGCCCAGGTCCGCGGGGTGGACCTGGGACAGGCCGCCGCCGCGCCGCCCGACGGGGGTGCGTACGGCGTCGACTATGTAGGCCTCGGGCATCGGGGGCTCCTCTGCGGGTCTGCTGGCTGGCGTTTACGGGCGTACGGCGATCCCGTCGAGCACCATCGACAGGTACTGGCGGGCGATCTCCTCGGGGCTGTGCTGGCCGCCCGGCCGGTACCAGGACGCCGCGACCCACACCGTGTCGCGCACGAACCGGTAGGTGAGGCGGATGTCGAGGTCGGCGCGGAAGACACGGGCGGCGACCCCCCGCTCCAGCGTCCCCAGCCACGCCTTCTCGAACTTCACCTGGGAGTCGGAGAGGTAGTGGAAGCGGGGCTGCGCGGAGAGGGTGCGGGCCTCCTTCTGGTAGATCGCGACGGCGGCGCGGTGCCGGTCGATCTCCCGGAAGGACTCGGTGACGAGGGCCTCGATGGTCTCCCGGGGGCCGAGGCCGGCGGCGAGGACGGTGTCGTACCCGTCCCACAGCTCGTTCAGGAAGGCCGAGAGGATCTCGTCGAGCATCGATTCCTTGGAATCGAAGTGGTAGTAGAGGCTGCCGGCGAGCATCCCGGCGGCGTCGGCGATCTTGCGGACGGTGGTGGCGTTGTAGCCCTGGGCGGCGAAGACCTCGGCGGCGGTGTCGAGGAGCTCGCGGCGCCGCTCGGGTGAGGGGGTCACCTGCGGCTTCTTCTTCGCGGGCGGCTTGGCGGTCGGCTCGTTCGTCGGTTCGTTCGTTGGCACGGGCCCATTCTCGGCCTAGGCGTGCTGGCTGCTGACGGAGACCGTCTCGCCCGTCATGTACGACGAGTAGCCGCTGGCCAGGAAGACGATGACGTTGGCGATCTCCCACGGCTCGGCGTACCGGCCGAAGGCCTCGCGGGCGGTGAGTTCGGCCAGCAGTTCCTCGCTGGTGACCTTCACCAGGTGCGGGTGCATGGCCAGGCTCGGGGCGACCGCGTTGACCCGTACGCCGAACCCGGCGGCCTCCAGCGCCGCGCAGCGGGTCAGGGCCATCACCCCGGCTTTGGCGGCGGCGTAGTGGGCCTGGCCGGTCTGGGCGCGCCAGCCGATGACGGAGGCGTTGTTGACGATGACGCCGGCGCGTCCGGAGTCCTTCAGGGCGCGCAGGGCGGCGCGGGTGCAGCGGAAGGTGCCGTTCAGGGTGACGTCGAGGACGCGGGTCCACTGCTCGTCGGTCATGTCGACGAGGGCGGCGGTGCCGCCGAGGCCGGCGTTGTTGACAACGACGTCGAGGCCTCCGTGGAGCCGCACGGCGTGGGCGAAGAGGGCCTGGACCTGGTCCTCGTCGGTGACGTCGCAGGGCAGGGAGGTGACGCGGGCCGCACCGAACCCGGCGGCGAGGGCCTCCTCGGTCTCCTTCAGGCGGCGGGCGTGGGCGTCGCTGATCAGGACGCGGGCCCCCTCCTCCAGGAAGCGGCGGGCGGTGGCGCCGCCGATCCCGGCCCCGGCGGCCGCGGTGATGACTGCGGTGCGGCCGCGCAGCAGGCCGTGGGCGGGGACGTACGCGGGCGCCTCGTTGCGGGACTCCTCGACGCTGCTCATGGCCGTACGTTAACCTACCAAACACTTGTTAGGGAAGGCGCGTGAAGGAGGCGGACGGCTGATGGATCTCGACCACTCCCCCGGGGTGGCGGCCTTCCGGGCCGAGGCCCGGGCCTGGCTGCACGACCACGTGCCGGACGGCCCGCTGCCCTCGCTGGAGACGGAGGAGGGCTTCGCGGCGCACCGGGAGTGGGAGGCGCACCTGCACGCCGGCCGCTGGTCGGCGGTGTCCTGGCCCGAGGAGTACGGGGGCCGGGGCGCGGACATCGAACGCTGGCTGGTCTTCGAGGAGGAGTACTGGGCGGCGGGCGCGCCCGGCCGGGTCTCGCAGAACGGGATCAGCCTGCTGGCCCCGACCCTCTTCGACCACGCCACGCCCGAGCAGCGGGCCCGGGTGCTGCCGCCCATGGCGAGCGGCGAGGTGATCTGGGCGCAGGCCTGGTCGGAGCCGGAGTCGGGCTCCGACCTGGCCTCGCTGAGGTCCCGGGCCGTGCGCACCGAGGGCGGCTGGCTGCTGTCGGGGCAGAAGACCTGGTCCTCGCGGGCCGCGTTCGCCGACCGGGCCTTCGGCATCTTCCGCACGGACCCGGGTGCCGCGAAGCCCCACCAGGGGCTGACGTACCTGATGTTCGACCTGCGCGCGCCGGGCGTGACGGTACGGCCCATCGGCCGCCTCGACGGCAAGCCGGCCTTCGCGGAACTCTTCCTGGACGAGGTCTTCGTCCCCGACGAGGACGTGATCGGGGAGCCGGGGCAGGGCTGGCGGATCGCGATGTCGACCACCGGCAACGAGCGGGGGCTGACCCTGCGCTCCCCCGGCCGGTTCCTGGCGGCCGCCGACAGGCTGGTCGGCCTGTGGCGGCAGGAGGGGGACCCGGCCGACACCGCGCTGCGGGACCGGGTCGCGGACGCGGTGGTCGGGGCGCGCGCCTACGCGCTGTTCACCTGGGCGGGCGCGACCCGCTTCGCGGCGGGCGGGGAGATCGGCGCCGAGTCCAGCCTGAACAAGGTGTTCTGGTCGCAGTACGACATCGCCCTGCACGAGACGGCCCTGGACCTGCTGGGCCCGGACGCGGAGCTGGCGCACGGGCCGTGGGCCGAGCCGTGGGTGTTCTCGCTGGCCGGGCCGATCTACGCGGGGACGAACGAGATCCAGCGCGACATCATCGCCGAGCGGCTGCTCGGCCTTCCGAAGGGCCGCCGCTGATGCGCTTCCAGCCGACCGGGGAACAGTCCGACTTCGCCCGCACCCTGCGCTCCCTGCTGGGCGCGGCGGAGGTTCCGGCGACGGTACGGGCCTGGGCGGCCGGGGACCACGGGCCCGGGCTGTCCCTGTGGTCCCGGCTCGCCGGCACGGGCCTGTGCGCGCTGGCCGCGCCGGAGGCGTACGAGGGGCTGGGTCCGCTGCCCGTGGAACTGGCGCTGGGCTTCGTGGAGCTGGGGCGGGCGGGGGTGCCGGGGCCGGTGGTGGAGACGGCGGCGGTGGTGGTGCTGCTGGGGGAGCTGGCCCGGCTCGGCGAGGAGGGGCCGGCGAAACGGTTCCTCCCGGGGCTGCTCGCGGGCGAGGCCCTGGCCACCCTGACCCTGCCGGGCGGTTCCCCGTACGCACTGGACGCGGACGCGGCCGCGTACTGCTTCAGGGTCACGGCGGCGGCGGGGGCTTCGGGTGAGCTGTGGCTGGCGGCGGGCTGCGGGGAGCGGCTGGCCTCCCTGGACCCGGCGCGTGGGCTGGCCGTCCCGTCGGCGGGCGGGGAACTGCTGGCCGCGGGCCCGGCCGTGCGGGCCGCCGCCGGGGTGGCCGCACGGTGGGCGCGGCTGCTGACGGCGGCCCAGTGCCTGGGCGTCGGCGAGGCGTTGCTGGGGCGCACGGTGGAGTACGCGAAGCAGCGGACCCAGTTCGGGACGCCGATCGGAGGTTTCCAGGCGGTCAAGCACCGGCTGGCGGACACCCTGCTGGACCTGGAGTTCGCCCGGCCGCTGCTGTGGGCGGCGGCGCTGTCCCTGTCGCCCGGGGACGTGGCGGCGGCGAAGCTGACCGCCGGCGAGGCGGCGTACGCGGCCGCCCGCACCGCCCTCCAGCTGCACGGCGCGGTCGGCTACACGGAGGAGCTGGACCTGTCGCTGTGGCTGCGCAAGGCGAGGCCACTGCGCGACGCCTGGGGCGGGCCGTCGGAGTGCCGGGCGGAGGTGATCCGCCGCCTGCCTCAGACGACGGCCACGCGCAGGGTGACGACGTAGTCCTCGTCGACCATCCCGTCCGGGAAGCGCTCGCGCAGCCGTGCCCGCTCGGCGTCGACGAACTCCCGGGTGCCGGGCTCACCGAGGAGGAGGAAGGCGGAGTGGCTGGCGAGGTTGGAGAGGTGCGCGTCCAACGGGATCCGGCGTGACCAGCGGACCTCGCGGGTGGTGGCGCCCAGCTCCTCCGGGTCCTCGCGCGGCGGGACCCCGGGGGCGGCCCGGAAGAGCGCGGCGATGCGTGCGTCCTGCTCGGCGATCCAGGGAACGGAGAGGTCCATGTCGTTCCACCAGAGCGCGAGGGCGCCGCCGGGGCGCAGCACGCGGCGGGCCTCGGGGACGGAGCGGGAGGGGTCGGTCCAGTGCCAGGCCTGGGCGTAGGTCAGCAGGTCGACGCTCCCGGAGGCCAGCGGCAGGCGGTCCCCGTCGCCGCGCACGAGGGGGATCGCGGGGTGCGCGCGCCGGAACTCGGCGGCCATCCCGTCGCCGGGCTCCACGGCGAGCACGCGCGCCCCGCGCGCGTGCAGCAGTGCACTGGCAATCCCGGTCCCGGCCCCCACATCGGCCACCCGGGCCCCGCGCAGCGACAGCCCGGCGAGCTCCTCGACGGCGTCGAACAGTGCGTCGGGGTAGCCGGGGCGGGAGGCGTGGTAGAGGGCGGCGGCGGCATCGAAGGACCTGGCACGTGTCGTCATGCGGCCATTCTTTACCGCCCGCCCGCGGCCGCCCCGCCGGCAGGGGGCGCCCCCGCTCAGCGGAACTCGCGCACCACCTCGGTCGTGGGCGGTGCGGTGCTGGACATGCGGTCGACCCTGGGGCCGGCCGTACCCCCGGGCCGGCGAATTCAGCGGCGCCGACGAGGCGCCGGGCGGCGTCGGCGGCGTGACAGCCGCAGCAGCGCCACCGTCTGGACCAGCAGCAGGCACCCCAGCCCCGCCGAGGCCGCGACGCCGTGCCCCTCCCAGGCCGTGGCCCCGAGCCGGGCGACCCCCACCGCGGTGAGCGCGACGAGGAACCGGGCCGCGAACTCCGCCTCGGTGCCGTGCGGCACGGCCGAGCCGGCCACGAACACCGCCAGCAGGACGGGGATCCACGGCGTCCCGGCATCCCTCAGGAGCACCGCGGCCCCCAACTCCACGGCGAGGAGCAGACAGTTGCGCAGGAGAAATCCAGGCATGGACACATCATGCCGGGGATAACCCGGTGCGCACCCGCTCCCGCCTCGACTAAGATCGAACACAAGGGCGGGGTCGTAGCACAGAGGTAGTGCGCCTACACAGCATGGAGGAGGACGCCGGTTCGAATCCGGCCGCCCCGCCCCCTTACTCCTCCGGCCCGCCGCCTGCTTCACGCGGGCGCGCTGGGCCGTGATCCGGTCGGAGTCCGGCATCCCGGCGGTCTTCGCCGACGCGCCCTCGGACCCGCCGCCGCCCCGTTCCGGACACGCCGTGACGTGCCGTACCGGGAAACGACGGTGGCCGCGCCCCCTGACACCGGCCCGGCCGATAGGCTCACCCCCAAGGACGGGGCCGTAGCACAGAGGTCGTTGCGCTTCCTTGCTCAGGAGGAGGACGCCGGTTCGAATCCGGCCGCCCCGTCCCCACCACCCCGCCTCCCCGTGCCGGCCAGCCAGGCCGCCGCCCCCGCCCGGGCCGCAGCCGCGGCCGGCAGCGGAAGGCCGAGGAAGCCGTGGAAGACCCCGGGGTGGAGCCGGACCTCGCAGTCCACCCCCGCCTCCCCCAGCCGGCGCGCGTACGCCAGCCCCTCGTCCCGCAGCAGGTCGCAGTCGGCCAGGACGATCAGCGTGCGCGGCAGCCCGGACAGGTCGGGAGCCCGCAGCGGCGAGACGTGCGGGTGCGCGGGGTCGCCCCCGTACTGGTCCCAGTACCAGGCCATGTGCGCGGCGGTGTGGAAGTACCCCCGCCCGTACGCCGCCACCGACTCGGAGCCCATCGACGCGTCCAGCGGCGGGTACACCAGCAGCTGGCCGGCGACCAGCGCGGGCGCGCGCAGCGCGGTGACCGCCGCCAGGTTGCCCCCGCTGGAGTCCCCCGCCACCACCACCCGCCCCGCGTCACAGCCCAGCCGGCCCGCCTCGGCCCGCGCCCACAACAGCACCTCCAGCGCGTCGTCGGCCGCCGCCGGCCAGGGGTGTTCGGGGGCCAGCCGGTAGCCGGCCGAGACGACCACCGCCCCCGAGGCGGCGGCCAGCTCGCGGCACAGGGCGTCATGGGTGTCCAGCCCGCACATCACCCAGCCCCCGCCGTGGAAGTACACGACGAGCACCCGCCCCCGCTCCCCCGGCGCGGGGTCGTACACCCGCACCGGCACCCCGGAGGCGACGGCGTCCCGCACCGAGGCCACCTCCGGCCCCCGCGCGCCCCCACCCGAGGCCGCCTCCGGCCCCCGCACACCCCCGCCCCGGGCCCCCGCCCGGTCCGGCCCGGCCGCCGCCGCCCGCAGGGCCGCCACGTCCCCGGGCCCGGGGAAGGCCACCGCCATCGCGTCGCACAGCCGCCGCGCGTCCGGCGACAGCGGGTCCCCCTTCGCTTGACCCCGGCTCATCGCGCCGTCATCCCCCCGTCGACCACGAACTCCGCGCCCGTCACGTAGGAGGAGGCCTCCGAGCACAGGAACAGCACCAGCTCCCCCACCTCCCCCGGCCGCCCCATCCGCCCCAGCGGCACGTGCGACCAGTCCCGCCCTCCGACCGCCCCGGCCACCATCGGCGTGTCGATGGCGCCCGGATGCACCGAGTTGACCCGGATCCCGTCCCCGGCCAGGTCCAGCGCCGCCGACCGGGTCAGCCCGCGCAGGCCGAACTTCGTGGACCCGTACGCCGCATGGCCCGGGATCCCGACCAGCCCGGCGGTGGAGGAGACGTTCACGATCGAACCGCCCCCGCCCGCGCGCAGCACCGGGGCCACCGCCTGGATGCCGAGGAAGGGCCCCAGCAGGTTGACCCGCAGCAGTTCCTCGAAGCCCTCCGCGCTCTGCTCCTCGACGTGCGCGGTGCGCCACAGGGCGGCGTTGTTGACCAGCGCCGACACCGTCCCGAAGGCGGCCACGGCCTCCTGCACCACCCCGGCCCAGCTGCCGGCGTCCGCCACGTCGTGCCGGACGAACAGCCCGCGGTCGCCCAGTTCCGCGGCGACCGCCCGGCCCTCCTCCGCCCGGACGTCCGTCACGACGACCCGCGCCCCGGCCCGCGCGCACAGCCGGGCCTCCTCGGCGCCCTGGCCGCGCCCGGCACCGGTGATGACGACGACCTTCCCGTCCAGCGAGATCACGCTTCCTCCTTGCGGACAGCGGAAGTTACGGCACACACATCCCTAATAGGAATATGTCTAACAGTCAGGTCCATCAGGGGGAAGGCCGCCGCCGCAACCGGTCGTAGACTGCGCTGCGTGGCAGACGACACGGCAGCACAGACCCCCGGGGGGGCCGACCGGCGCACGCTCCCCGCGACCAGCTGGGCAGTGCTCGGACTGCTCTCCTTCGGCGAGGAGCTCTCCGGCTACGACCTGAAGAAATGGTCGGACTGGTCGCTGCGCTTCTTCTACTGGAGCCCGTCCTTCAGCCAGATCTACAGCGAACTCAAGCGCCTGGAGACGGCCGGCTACGCCTCCTCCCGGATGGTCGCCCAGGACAGCGGCACCCGCGACAAGCGGGTGTACCGGATCACCGACGAGGGCATGGCCGCCGTACGGAGCTGGGCGCGCGAGACCCCCGTCGACCCGCCGGTGCTCAAGCACGGGCCGATGCTGCGGCTGTGGCTGGGCCACCTGCTGGAGCCGGAGCAGATGCGCGAACTGCTGCTCCAACAGCAGGAGTTCGCCGAGGGGATGCGCCGCGGGGCCGAGGCGGACGTGCAGGCGGCCGAGGCCGAGGCGGCCTGGGCCTACCCCACCCTCACCCTCAAGTGGGCCGAGCGGTACTACGCCTCCGAGCGCGACCTGGCGGCGGCCATGCTGGAGGACATCGAGGCCCTGAACGCCCGCAACGCCCCGGACGCCGCCCCGGACGCCCGTCCGCCGGCGGAGACCACCCCGTGACGACGGGCGGCGCCAGCGCCATCAACCTGCGCAAGGTGGAGGAAGCGGCCCCGGCCCTGGTCAGCCTCTACAAGAGCGCCGGCGTCTCCCTCCGCAAGCACGGCCTGGACGGCGGGCGGGCCGCCGTCTACCTGGTCCTGGACTACTCCGGGTCCATGCGCCCGTACTACGGCGACGGCACCGTGCAGGCCTTCGCGGACCGCGTCCTGGGCCTGTCGGCGCACCTCGACTCCGACGGCCGCGTACCGGTCGTCTTCTTCTCCACCGACGTCGACGCGATCGAGGAGGTCTCCCTCACCGGCCACGAGGGACGGGTCACGGAGATCGCCGCCGGCCTCGGCCACATGGGAAAGACCGCCTACCACCTGGCGATGGACGCCGTGATCGACCACTACCTGGACTCGGGATGCGCCGACCCGGCCCTGGTCGTCTTCCAGACGGACGGCGGCCCGGTCGACAAGCTCGCGGCGGAGAGGTACCTCTGCAAGGCGGCCCGGCTGCCCCTCTTCTGGCAGTTCGTCGGCTTCGGCAGCACGCGCAGCAGCCAGTTCGACTTCCTGCGCCGCCTGGACGAACTGCCCGTTCCGCAGAAACGGGTGGTGGACAACGCGGGCTACTTCCACGCCGGCCCCGACCCGCGCGCCGTACCGGACGCCGAACTGTACGACCGCCTCGTCGCCGAGTTCCCGGCCTGGCTGGCGGCGGCACGCCGGGCGGGCATCGTGCGCGCCTGACCGGCCGTCATCGGCGGCGCGCGCTTTGATGGGCGTATGACGACGAACAACTGGGCAGCGTTCGAGAAGGCGGAACCGGAGTTCGCGGCGGCGGTCCGGGCCCGCTTCGCGCAGTTCCCGCACCACGTCCTGGCCACCCTGCGCAAGGACGGCTCGCCCCGGGTGACCGGGCTCAACGTGGAGTTCCGCGGCGGCGAAATGTGGCTGGGCATGATGGCGGGCTCGGTGAAGGCCCGCGACCTCCAGCGGGACCCGCGCTTCGCCCTGCACACCAACCCCGGGCCGGACGACACCATGCCGGACGGGGACGTACGGATCTCCGGACGCGCGGTGGAGATCGTCGACCCTCCCGAACTCCACCGCTACGCGGAGGAGAAGGACACCCCGCACCCCTTCCACCTCTTCCACGCCGACCTGACCGAGGTGGTCCACACCGCCGTGGACGGCGAGGAACTGGTGATCCGCACCTGGACCCCGACCCGCGGCCTACACGCCCTACGCCGCGGCAACGACGACGAACCACCCCGCGAGGCCCCGGCGGGCTGACCGAGACCGCGGCGCCGCGCCCTCGTTTGCTACCCACCCCAGCAGAACCGGGAAGCCGCCCAGTGGGCCGCTCAGCAGGTCGCCGACCGCGAGATCGACCCACCGGCCCCCCTACGCGCCGAGTACGCGCAGGGGAAACCGACGCCCCCGGGGAGCAGGGCGGCGGCGCCCGTTGTCAGTGCCGCCCCCTAGCGTGGAGGAAGGCGAACACACCACCGGGGGGACCCATGAAGCACACGTTCCAGGGACGACGCACCACGCTCGCGCTCGCGGCGACCACTGCGGCCCTCGTCCTGACCGCCGGCGCCGCCCAGGCGGCGGAGCCGGGCGAGCTCCTTCCCTACCCGGGGCCGGACGGCGTGATCTGGGTCCCCGAACAGACCGGCTCCAGCGGCTTCGTCTCGGGCGGCCTGTCCCCGTACCTGGACACCTACACCACCTTCGCCTGCGAGGGAGGCGGCAGCATGGTGGTCTCCTTCACCCTCGACGAATACCCGGACCGCAACCCGGCCCCCTTCACCCTGAACTGCCCCGAGGACGCCCCGGCCCGCATCACGATCCCCCTGGGCACGGGCCTCCACGGCGGCTTCGGAGCCGTGGTCACCACCTCGACCCCCACCCTCCGCTGGGCCGCGGTGGTCGTCCAGCCCGAGTAGCCGGCCGAAACGCCACGGCGCCCGTCATCCCTGGTCGGGGACATGACGGGCGCCGCGTCGAGTGCCGTACACCGTTGTACGGACCGTATGAGGGGTCTCCCCGGGGGGGAGGGGTGACGGGTTACACCATCAGGGAGCGGTCCGTCGGCTTGACCGGGTACGGGAGGGCGCTGGTGCCCGTCAGGTAGCGGTCCACGCCGCGGGCGGCCGAGCGGCCCTCCGCGATGGCCCAGACGATCAGCGACTGGCCGCGGCCGGCGTCGCCGGCGACGAAGACGCCGTCGGCGCTGGTCGCGTACGAGGCGTCGCGGGCGATGTTGCCCCGCTCGTCCAGGTCCACGCCGAACTGCTCGACCAGGCCGTTGGACTGGTCGGTGCCGGTGAAGCCCATCGCCAGGGTGACCAGCTGCGCGGGGAGGACGCGCTCGGTGCCGGCCTTCTGGACGAGCTTGCCGTCCTCGAAGGAGACCTCGACCAGGTGCAGGGCCTGGACGTTGCCGTCCTCGTCGCCCTCGAAGTGGGTGGTGGAGACGGAGTAGATCCGCTCGCCGCCCTCCTCGTGGGCCGAGGTGACCTTGTACAGCATGGGGAAGGTCGGCCAGGGCTGGCTGGTCGGGTTCCGCTCCTCGTTGGGGCGGGGCATGATCTCCAGCTGGGTGACCGAGAGGGCGCCCTGGCGGTGGGCGGTGCCGACGCAGTCCGCGCCGGTGTCGCCGCCGCCGATGACGACCACGTGCTTGCCCTCGGCCGTGATGGGGGGCGCCATGAAGTCGCCCTCCTGGACCTTGTTCGCGAGCGGGAGGTACTCCATCGCGAAGTGGATGCCCTTGAGCTCACGGCCCGGGACGGGGAGGTCGCGGGAGACGGTGGCGCCCGCCGCGACGACCACCGCGTCGAAGCGCTTGCGCAGGTCCGTCGCCGTGATGTCGCGGCCGACCTCGATGCCCGTGCGGAACTTGGTGCCCTCCGCGCGCATCTGCTCGATGCGGCGGTTGATGTGCACCTTCTCCATCTTGAACTCGGGGATGCCGTAGCGCAGCAGGCCGCCGATGCGGTCGGCGCGCTCGTACACGACCACGGTGTGGCCGGCCCGGGTCAGCTGCTGGGCGGCGGCCAGGCCGGCCGGGCCGGAGCCGATGACGGCCACGGTCTTGCCGGACAGGCGCTCCGGGGCCTGCGGGGTGACGTCGCCGTTGTCCCAGGCCTGGTCGATGATCGAGACTTCGACGTTCTTGATCGTGACGGCCGGCTGGTTGATGCCGAGGACGCACGCCGACTCGCACGGGGCGGGGCACAGGCGGCCGGTGAACTCCGGGAAGTTGTTCGTCGCGTGGAGGCGCTCCGACGCCGCCGCCCAGTCCTCGCGGTACGCGTAGTCGTTCCACTCCGGGATCAGGTTCCCGAGCGGGCAGCCGTTGTGGCAGAACGGGATGCCGCAGTCCATGCAGCGGCCGGCCTGCTTGCTGATGATCGGGAGCAGCGAGCCCTTGACGTAGACCTCGTTCCAGTCCGTGAGGCGCTCGGCCACGGGACGGGTGCAGGCGGTCTCGCGCGGGGTGGTGAGGAAGCCCTTCGGGTCAGCCATGGGTCGCCGCCTCCATCATCTTCTCGGTGGTCTCGGACTCGGAGAGTCCGGCCAGCTCAGCGGCGTCCTTGGCGGCGAGCACTGCCTTGTACGTGGTCGGGATGATCTTGCTGAAGCGGGCCGCCGCGGCGTCCCAGTCAGCCAGGAGCTTCGCGGCCACGGTCGAGCCGGTCTCCTCCTCGTGGCGGCGCACCACATCGTGCAGCCACTGCTTGTCCTCGTCCGAGGGGGCCTCGACGGCCTCCGCGTTGCCGGAGTTGACCTGACGGGGGTCGAGGTCGATGACGTAGGCGACGCCGCCGGACATGCCCGCCGCGAAGTTGCGGCCGGTCTCGCCGAGGACGACGGCCGTGCCGCCGGTCATGTACTCGCAGCCGTGGTCGCCCACGCCCTCCGAGACGACCAGGGCGCCGGAGTTGCGGACGCAGAAGCGCTCGCCGGTGCGGCCGCGCAGGAACATCTCGCCGCCGGTGGCGCCGTAGCCGATGGTGTTGCCGGCGATGACGGAGTACTCGGCGAGGTGGTCGGCGCCGCGGTCGGGGCGGACCACGACGCGGCCGCCGGAGAGGCCCTTGCCGACGTAGTCGTTCGCGTCGCCCTCCAGGCGGAGGGTGACGCCCTTGGGGAGGAAGGCGCCGAAGGACTGGCCGGCCGAACCCGTGAAGGTCAGGTCGATGGTGTTGTCGGGCAGGCCCGCGCCGCCGAACTTCTTGGTGACGTGGTGGCCGAGCATGGTGCCGACGGTCCGGTTGATGTTGCGGATGGCGACCTGGGCGCGGACCGGCTGGGCCTCCTCGGCGGTGGCCGCGTTCAGCGCGTCGGCGGCGAGCTCGATGAGCTCGTTGTCGAGGGCCTTCTCCAGACCGTGGTCCTGCTCGACCAGGGCGTGGCGGACCGCGCCCTCGGGCAGGTCCGGCACGTGGAAGAGGGGCTCCAGGTCGAGGCCCTGCGCCTTCCAGTGGGTGACGGCCTTGCTGGTGTCGAGGAGCTCGGCGTGGCCGACGGCCTCCTCGATGGTGCGGAAGCCCAGCTCCGCGAGGATCTCGCGGACCTCTTCGGCGATGAACTCGAAGAAGTTCACGACGAACTCGGGCTTGCCGGAGAAGCGGTCGCGCAGGACCGGGTTCTGGGTGGCGATGCCGACCGGGCAGGTGTCCAGGTGGCAGACGCGCATCATGACGCAGCCGGAGACGACGAGCGGCGCGGTCGCGAAACCGAACTCCTCGGCGCCGAGCAGCGCGGCGATGACCACGTCGCGGCCGGTCTTGAGCTGGCCGTCGGTCTGGACGACGATGCGGTCGCGCAGGCCGTTGAGCAGCAGGGTCTGCTGGGTCTCGGCGAGGCCGAGCTCCCACGGGCCGCCCGCGTGCTTGAGCGAGGTGAGCGGGGAGGCGCCCGTTCCGCCGTCGTGGCCGGAGATCAGGACGACGTCCGCGTGGGCCTTGGAGACGCCGGCCGCGACCGTTCCGACGCCGACCTCGGACACGAGCTTCACGTGGATGCGCGCGACCGGGTTGGCGTTCTTGAGGTCGTGGATCAGCTGGGCCAGGTCCTCGATGGAGTAGATGTCGTGGTGCGGCGGCGGGGAGATCAGGCCGACGCCGGGCGTCGAGTGACGCGTCTTGGCGACCCACGGGTAGACCTTGTGGCCGGGCAGCTGGCCGCCCTCGCCGGGCTTGGCGCCCTGGGCCATCTTGATCTGGATGTCGTCCGCGTTGACCAGGTACTCGGAGGTGACGCCGAAGCGGCCGGAGGCGACCTGCTTGATCGACGAGCGCCGCGCCGGGTCGTACAGGCGGTCCGGGTCCTCGCCGCCCTCACCGGTGTTGGACTTGGCGCCCAGCTGGTTCATGGCGATGGCGAGGGTCTCGTGCGCCTCCTTGGAGATGGAGCCGTACGACATGGCGCCGGTGGAGAAGCGCTTGACGATCTCGGAGACCGGCTCGACCTCGTCGATGGAGATCGACGGGCGGTCGGACTTGAAGCCGAACAGGCCGCGGAGCGTCATGAGGCGCTCGGACTGCTCGTTCACCCGGTCCGTGTACTTGCGGAAGATGTCGTACCGGCGGTTGCGGGTGGCGTGCTGGAGGCGGAAGACCGTCTCCGGGTCGAACAGGTGCGGCTCGCCCTCGCGGCGCCACTGGTACTCGCCGCCGATCTCCAGGGCGCGGTGCGTGGCCGCGATGCCGGAGACCGGGTACGCCTTGGCGTGGCGGGCGGCCACCTCCTTGGCGATGACGTCCAGGCCGGCGCCGCCGATCTTGGTGGCGGTGCCCGCGAAGTACGTGCCGACGAACTCCTCGTTCAGGCCGACGGCCTCGAAGACCTGGGCGCCGCGGTAGGAGGCGACGGTGGAGATGCCCATCTTGGACATGACCTTCAGGACGCCCTTGCCGAGGGCGTAGATCAGGTTCTTGATGGCCTGCTCGGGCTCGATGCCCTCGATGAACGTGCCGGCGCGCAGCAGGTCCTCGACGGACTCCATGGCCAGGTACGGGTTGACGGCCGCGGCGCCGTAGCCGATGAGCAGGGCGACGTGGTGGACCTCGCGGACGTCGCCGGCCTCGACCAGCAGGCCCACCTGGGTGCGCTGCTTGGTGGCGATGAGGTGGTGGTGCACGGCGGAGGTGAGCAGCAGCGAGGGGATCGGCGCGTGCTCGGCGTCCGAGTGGCGGTCCGACAGGACGATGAGGCGGGCGCCGGCCGCGATGGCGGCGTCGGCCTCGGCGCGGATCTCCTCGATGCGGGCGGCGAGGGCCTCGCCGCCGCCGGAGACCCGGTAGAGGCCGGAGAGCGTGGCGGCCTTCATGCCGGGCATGTCGCCGTCGGCGTTGATGTGGATGAGCTTGGCCAGCTCGTCGTTGTCGATCACCGGGAAGGGCAGGGTGACGCTGCGGCAGGACGCGGCGGTCGGCTCCAGCAGGTTGGACTGCGGGCCGATCGAGGAGAGCAGCGAGGTGACGAGTTCCTCGCGGATGGCGTCCAGCGGCGGGTTGGTGACCTGCGCGAAGAGCTGGGTGAAGTAGTCGAAGAGCAGCCGGGGGCGCTCGGACAGGGCGGCGATCGGGGAGTCCGTGCCCATGGAGCCGAGCGGCTCGCCGCCCGTGCGGGCCATGGGGGCGAGGATGACGCGCAGCTCTTCCTCGGTGTAGCCGAAGGTCTGCTGGCGGCGGGTGACCGAGGCGTGGGTGTGGACGATGTGCTCGCGCTCGGGCAGGTCCGTCAGCTCGATCTCGCCGGTCTCCAGCCAGTCCGCGTACGGGGCGGCGGCGGCGAGCTCGTTCTTGATCTCGTCGTCCTCGATGATCCGCTTCTGGGCGGTGTCGACGAGGAACATCCTGCCGGGCTGGAGGCGGCCCTTGCGGACGACCTTGGCCGGGTCGATGTCGAGGACGCCGACCTCGGAGCCGAGGACGACGAGGCCGTCGTCGGTGACCCAGTAGCGGCCGGGGCGCAGACCGTTGCGGTCGAGGACCGCGCCGACCTGGGTGCCGTCGGTGAAGGTGACGCAGGCCGGGCCGTCCCAGGGCTCCATCAGCGTGGAGTGGTACTGGTAGAACGCGCGTCGGGCCGGGTCCATGGAGCTGTGGTTCTCCCACGCCTCCGGGATCATCATCAGCACGCTGTGCGGCAGGGAGCGGCCGCCGAGGTGGAGCAGCTCCAGGACCTCGTCGAAGGAGGCGGAGTCGGAGGCGTCCGGGGTGCAGATCGGGAAGATGCGGTCCAGGGCGGCCTCGCCGAAGGCGGAGGTGGCCAGCTGGGACTCGCGGGCCTTCATCCAGTTCCGGTTGCCCTTGACCGTGTTGATCTCGCCGTTGTGCGCGACGAAGCGGTACGGGTGGGCGAGCGGCCAGGACGGGAAGGTGTTCGTCGAGAACCGGGAGTGGACCAGGGCGAGCGCCGAGGCGAAGCGGCGGTCGGAGAGGTCCGGGAAGAAGGGCTCCAGCTGGCCGGTGGTCAGCATGCCCTTGTAGACGATCGTGCGGGCGGAGAGCGACGGGAAGTAGACCCCGGCCTCGCGCTCGGCGCGCTTGCGCAGGACGAAGGCCTTGCGGTCCAGCTCGATGCCGGTGGTCCCTTCCCCAGACTCCGTCGGGGAGGGGCCCCCACTGACGAACAGCTGGGAGAAGGCGGGCATCGTGGTGCGCGCGCCGTTGCCGAGCAGGTCGGGGGTGACCGGGACCTCGCGCCAGCCGAGGACCGTGAGGTTCTCCTCGGCGGCGATGGCCTCGATCTGCTCCACGGCGACGGCCTGTGCGGTGCCGTCGGCGGGGAGGAAGGCGATGCCGACGGCGTAGGCGCCGGCCTCGGGGAGCTCGAATCCCGCGACCTCGCGCAGGAAGGCGTCCGGGACCTGGGACAGGATGCCCGCGCCGTCGCCGGAGTCCGGCTCGGAGCCGGTGGCGCCGCGGTGCTCGAGGTTCCGCAGGACGGTCAGGGCCTGCTCAACGAGAGTGTGGGTGGCCTCGCCGGTGAGGTTCGCCACGAATCCGACGCCGCAGGCGTCCTTCTCGTTGCGGGGGTCGTACATGCCCTGCTGGGCGGGGCGACCGTCCATGGGCGACCAGGCGGTGTTGCTGGGGCCGGTCGCGGAGTGCGTGGATGCGGAACGCATCGGCTCTCCCGTCGTCGTCGTGGCAATGTGCTGGCCGAGGGACGACGTTGGCCCTCTGCGAAATTTCGTGCAGGTTACATGATGACGGCAATCCCGAGAAGCGGATATGGCATTCCAGCATGCGGACACTGCACGAGGCAGAAAGAAGGGACCTTCGGTGGGCTGCGGGGGGTGGAGCGAAACTTTCCGCGAACACGGCACGGGATGAAGGTCCCGGCGCGAAACGGGCATCTTTGCCCGGCGCCCTGGTCTGATGCCCGGCGGCAACGGAAGTGAAACCACCGGATCCGAGACTACTTATGTTGTGTTCTGCATAGTGTCTCACTCCCAGGCCGCTTAGCCTATGGCGCCGCCGATCCAGGTTCCCAGGACGTACGTCACACCGGCCGCGGCACCACCCAGGACAAGCTGGCGCATACCGCTGTACCACCAGGACCGGGCCGTCACCCGGGCCACCACCGCGCCGCAGGCGAAGAGCCCGGCGAGCGCCAGCAGCACCGCCGGCCACAGGGCGGTCGCCCCGAGCAGGTAGGGCAGTACGGGGAGCAGCGCGCCCAGCGCGAAGGAGCCGAACGACGAGACGGCCGCGACCAGCGGCGACGGCAGGTCGTCGGGGTCTATGCCGAGCTCCTCACGGGCGTGGATCTCCAGCGCCTGCTCCGGGTCACGGGACAGCTGCATCGCGACCTCGCGGGCGAGCGCGGGCTCGACCCCGCGCGAGACGTAGAGCTCGGCGAGCTCCTCCATCTCGTCGACTGGGTGCTTGCGCAGCTGCTGGCGCTCCACGTCCAGCTCGGCGAGGACCAGCTCGCGCTGCGAGGCGACGGAGGTGTACTCGCCGGCCGCCATCGAGAAGGCGCCGGCGGCCAGCCCGGCGAGACCGGTGATGACGATGGTCTGCGGGGCCACCGCGCCGCCGGCGACACCGGTCATCAGGGCGAGGTTGGAGACGAGGCCGTCCATGGCGCCGAAGACGGCCGGGCGCAGCCATCCGCCGTTGACGTCGCGGTGGGTGTGGTTGTCGCGGTGGGCGGTGTGCAGCGGCGCTTCGGTGTCGATGATGGACATGCGGCGTATCTCCCCTTTTCGCATGAGCGGGTACGCGAAGGCAGCGCGCAGCCGTGCCCACCCCGGGCACTCCCCTGAACACCTCGAAAGTACGCACGATTTTCGGCTCCCGCCAGCAAGGAAGGCCGTACTTACCTGGGGTTTCGCGGGTCGGCGACCGGGTGACGGCGGTCTCCGGGGGGTGTTTCGCGGCGACCGACAAACCACATGGCGTGGCACAAATCCCCCAGGGGCTCATGATGGGGCCCATCACGTCGGAGAGGCGCGCCATGGAGCTGGTCGCATGCAGTCCGCAGATCCTCCTCGAACGGGCCAGGGGTGCGCTTCTCGGCCTCGCGGTGGGTGACGCGCTGGGTGCTCCGGCGGAGAACATGAAGCCGTCCGAGATCCGGGCGCGGTGGGGCCGTATCGAGGGCTTCGTGTCGGAGGACCCGGCGGGCACGGACGACACCGAGTACGCGATCTTCTCGGGCCTGCTGCTGGCCCGGCACGGCTCGGCGCTGACCGTCGCGCACGTGGAGCGGGCCTGGCACCACTGGATCGCGGACCTGGACGAGGGCCCGTTCCGCGGCGCCGGCTTCTCGGAGCGGGGCACGCTGGAGAACCTGCGCCGGGGCCTGGCGGCGCCCATCTCGGCGCAGCACCGCCACGCGTGGTCGGACGGCCTGGCGATGCGGGCGGCCCCGTTCGGGGTCTTCGCGGCGGGCCGCCCGGCGGAGGCGGCGCGGCTGGTCGCGATCGACGGCACGGTCAGCCATGACGGCGAGGGCATCTACGGCGGCCAGGCCGTCGCGGCGGGCGTCGCGGCCGCGATGGCGGGCGGCTCCCCCGCGTCCGTGGTCTCGGCGGCCCTCTCCGTCATCCCGTCCGACTCCTGGACGGCCCGCTCCCTGCGCCGCGCGGTCACCGCGGCCCCGCGCGGGGAGCGGGCGGTGCGGTCGGCGGTGGTCATCGGCGGCTATCCCTGGACGGACCTGGCCCCGGAGGCGGTGGGCCTGGCCTTCGGCGCGTTCGCGGCCTGCGCGGGGGACTTCCCGTCCTCGGTCCTGACGGCGGTCAACATGGGCCGCGACGCCGACACCACGGCGGCGGTGGCGGGCGCCCTGTCCGGCGCCCTGTCCGGCGCCACCGCCATCCCCACCGCCTGGTCCTCGGCCATCGGCCCGGTCCGCGGCAGCTGCCTGCCGTCGATGCGCGGCTACCACGTCCTGGACATCGCGGACCTCCTCACCCCGGAATCCGAGCCCCCCCGATGACCCCACCACCCGACTCCCCCCAACCCGCCCCGTCCCCGGAACCCCGCCTGACCCCGGTCCTGGGTGCGGCCCCGGCCCCGGCCCCGGACCCGGGTGCGGCCTCGCAACCCCGCCCGGCCTCGGACCTGGGGGCGTCCCCGGGTGCAGCCCCGCAGCCCCGCCCGGCCCCGGACCTGGGTGCGGCCCCGGAGGTCTGCACGGGCACGGTCCCGGGCCGGTGGCCCGCAGCCGCGCCCCCACTGGCGGCGAGGGCCGGGGCGGGGGCTTCCGTCATCCCGACCCGCACCCCGGACGCGACCCCGGCAGCGCCCACCTCGGCCCCGGCCGGCCACTCGGCCCCGGCAGCGGCACCGGGCCCCGTCGCCCCGACCGCCGCCGCCGGAAGGGCCAGCGGCGCGGCCCCCGAAGCGGGGCCCGCTGTCCTGCCGCCGGGACAGGGGGCCGCGGACCCCACCCCGTACGACCCCGCCGGCGCACCCACCGGCCAAGGCCCCGCTACGGCAGCGGTACCGGGACACGTCGTCCCGGCCCCCGCCCCGGACGGGCCCGTCGGCGCAGGCTCCGCCCCGCCGGGCGGGGCGGTCGCGGGGGACGCCCCGGTAATGGCCGTCGGGGTGGGACCGGGCCGGGGGGTCGGGGGTGCGGCCCCGGTTTCGGGGAGGGGCGGGGTGGGGGAAGGGTTCGTCGCGGCCGGGGTGACGGGCCTCAGGGCCGGGCCGGCCGGCGGGGTGCGCCGTGGCCCGGGAGCGCTGCCGGGCCCGGCCGGCACGGCCCCCCGCACCCCCGCCGGGGAGACGCCGCGCACAGAGCCCCGGCCCCCCGCCGCACCGCCGGAGGCCACGGCACCGCGCCGCATCGAAGGGCTGCTGCTCGGGCTCGCCGCAGGCGACGCCGCCGGGTGGCCCGCCGCCCGGCACCGGGCCAGCCGGATGCCCGAGTGGACCCGCCGCCTGACCCGCGAGCTCGACACCTTCGCCGAGCAGAACGCCACCACCACCCTGCCCGTCCCCATCGCCCTCAACCAGCCCCCCGAGCCCCTGCGCCTGGGCCCCTCCGACGACGCCGAATGGGCGGCCTTCGCCGCCGAGTCCGTCCTCACCGCCGCCGGCGCCCTGCTCAGCGACCTGTCCCGGTCCCGCCGCATGCGCGCCGCCATCGACCTTGCCTGGAACGCCCTGGCCAGCGAGGTCGCCGCGGCGGCGGAACGGGCCCCCGAGGTCGAGTCCGCCGTGCTGCCGATGCGCGCGCGGATCTCCGTACGGGCCGGCCTCGGCAACCTCGCCGCCGGTCTGCGCCCGCCCGCCACCGGCCACGACAACCCGCACTACTTCGACGACGCCGCGTGCGTACGCGCCTGCGTGCTCGCGGTGGTGCACCCCGGCGACCCCCGCGCGGCCGCCGAACTCGCCGAGTTCGACGCCCGCTACACCCAGGACGGCGACGGCGTCCACGGCGCCCGCGCCATGGCCGCCGCCGTCGCCGCCGCCCTCGGCGGCGCGGACACCGTCACCGCCGTCGACGCCGCCCTGGAACAGCTGCCCGCCGCCACCGAGATCGGCCGCAACGCCCGGCACGCCGTCACACTCGCCCGTAGCGACCGTGAAGGGGCCTTCGCCCTGGTCCCGCTGCTGGAACACCAGATCGTGGACCACGTCTACAGCTACGGCATCGCCGCCGCCGAGACCGTCCCCGTCGCCCTCGCCCTCGCCACCGCCGCCGACGGCAGGGCCGCCGAGGCCGTCCCGGCCGCCGCCTGCCTCTCCCGCGTCGCCGACTCCGCCCCCGCCCTCGCGGGCGCCCTCACCGGAGCCCTCGGCGGCGGCGACTCCCTGCCCGCCTCCTGGCGCGAGGCCTGCCGCGTCCTGTCCGGCTGCGCGCTGCCCCGGCTGGCCGGAACCGACCTGGTCGAGCTCGCCGCGCTCCTCACCCGTACGGAACTCACCTCACCCAAGGGATGATTCGGACATGACGTTCACTCTGGAGGACCGGATCACCGGCTCCCTCGTCGGCGCCGCCGTCGGCGACGCCCTCGGCGGCCCGGTGGAGGGCTGGTCCCCCGGCCAGATCGCCGAACGGCACGGCGGCCGCGTGCACGGCATCGTCGGCCCCTGGTACGAGGACTGGCGCACCGCCCGCCCCATCGCGCCGTACCACAAGGGCGACGGGCACGTCACGGACGACACCCTCATGACGCACGCGCTGGTCCGGGTCTACGAGGCCGTACGGGACCACCTGGACGCGTACGCGGTCGCCGACCACCTCGTCCCGGACCTGATGTCCGTCCCGCGCTGGATCCCGGAGCTGGAGGCCGAAGCCCTGCCGCTGCAGCGGGTGTTCCTCGCGGAGAAGTGGATCGTGACGCGGCTGCACTACGCGCACGCCGACCCGCGCGAGGCCGGCACCGGCAACATCGTCAACTGCGGGGCGGCGATGTACATGGCGCCGGTCGGACTGGTCAACGCGGGCAATCCGCACGCCGCCTACGCCGAGGCGCTGGACGTCGCCGGGGCGCACCAGTCCTCGTACGGACGGGAGGCGGCCGGGGTCTTCGCGGCGGCCGTGGCGGCGGCGTGCCTGCCGGGGGCGACGGCGGGGTCGGTGGTGGACACCGCGCTGGCCCTCGCGAAGGACGGCACCCGCGAGGCCATCGCGGCGGTACGGGAAGTGGCCCTGCGCCACCGGGACTTCGAGTCGGCCCTGGGCCCGCTGCGGGAGGCGGTGGCCCCGTACGACTCGGTCGGCCCGGACTACCGCGCGCCCTCCCTCGGGGCCCGGCGGCCCTCGCGCCTGCACTCCATCGAGGAGCTCCCGATCGCGCTGGGGATGCTGCTGGTGGCGGACGGCGGGTACGAGACGGCGGTGCTCGGCTCCGTCAACTACGGACGGGACTGCGACTCAACGGCCGGCATGGCGGGGGCGATCGCGGGGGCGCTGGGCGGGGCGGACGCGGTGCCGGCCGGCTGGGCCAAGCAGGTCGCCGAGGCCAGCCGCCTGGACCTGCACGCCCCGGCGGCGGCGCTGGCCACCGTCGCCCGCGAGGTCTTCGCCCGCGACCAAACCCGCCGCCGCACCCACGAAACGGCCTTCACAACCCTGGCGTCCCCCCGATGACACCGCCCCCCACGAACCCCCCGCCCCGACAGCCCCCGCCGCCCGACTCCTCAGCCCCGCAGGCCGGGGGGCCCGGCGAACCGGCCCCGCTCCCGGACGGCCCCACCCCGCCGGGCGTGCCCCGGAACGCCCTTGCGGAGCAAGCGCCCCCTCCGGCGAAGCCGGATGTCATCCCGTCGGGCACGTGCCCGACGCACGCCCCGACGGAGACGGGCGCACCCGCCGAAGGCCCCACTCCTCCCGAGGGGGTTCCGCGCGATGCCGGACCGAAGGCGCCGGCCGGAGACGCTTCCGCCCCGGCCCCGCAGGCCCCCCACCGGCCCGCCCCCGGCGAGCCGGCCCCGTCAGGCGCGCGCGGGAACGTCCCCGGGGAACCGGCCCCCGCCCCGGGCGCGCCCGCGCTGGCGGATGCGGGTCCCGCCGGTGCGGGGCGCGTGCGGCTGACCTGGGTGCAGCCCGAGGACCTGGTCGGGCACGAGCTGCGGCAGGCCGCCGAGGACGGCCGGGACGCGGGGCCGCTGCTGCGCGCCTGGCTGGCGGCGGGCGGCCAACCGGCCCCCACCCGGGCCGGCGCCTCCCCCGCCCCGGCCCGGCCGGAGCTGCGCGCCCTCGCCACCCGCCTCCTGGACGAACTCGCGGCCCTCCCGGTGCCGTCGGCCCCCGACGAACCCACCGCCTGGCCGGCGATCCGCGCGACCTGGCCCCCCACCGAGCCCGGCCGGCCGGAGCAGACGTACTCCCCTCCCCGCCCCTTCCCTCAACCGGGGGCACGCCCCCGGCCCCCGGCGCCGGCCCAGCCGGGCCCGCGCCCCACCACGTACGCAGAGGGCCTCCCCCGCCACCCGCAGCCCGAACCGGGCCCGACCGGCCCCACTCCCCCGGCTCCCGGCACGGCCGGGCCCGCCACCAGCCACCCCCGACACCGGACGACGGACCTGCCGACCGATCCCGCCCCAGGCCCCGGGGCGGAATCCCCGCCGCCCACCCGACCGCAAGCCGCGCAGCCGGGGACGGACGCCCCGGCCGAACCCCTCCTGCACGCCCGGCTGGAGGCGGCCTGGGTGGGGCGGGCCGTGGGGTGTGTGTTGGGGAAGCCCGTGGAGAAGGTGCCCCTGGAGGGGATCCGGGCGCTGGCCCGGGCCGCCGGGAACTGGCCGCTCGACGACTGGTTCACCGCCCGCGGCGTCCCGCCCGAGGTGCTCGCCGCGTACCCCTGGAACCGCCGCTCCGCCGCCACCTCCCTCGCCGAGAACATCGACGGCGCGCCCGAGGACGACGACCTCGACCACCCCCTCCTCGGACTGCTCCTCCTCCAACGCCACGGCAAGGGCTTCGCCACCGCCGACCTCGCCCGCCTCTGGCTCGACGAGCTCCCGGCCGGCCGGGCCTTCACCGCCGAGCGGATCGCGTACCGCAACCTGCTCCTCGGCCTGGAGCCCCCGTTCACCGCCACCCACCACAACCCCTTCCGCGAGTGGATCGGCGCCCTCATTCGCGCCGACCTCCACGGCTGGACCAACCCCGGCGCCCCGGCCGCCGCCGCCGAGCAGGCCTGGCGGGACGCCACCCTCAGCCATACCGGGGTCGGCGTCCACGCCGCCCTCTTCGCCGCCGCCACCGTCGCCGAGGCCGCCTCCGGCCGGGCCGACGTGCACGGCGCGCTCCGGGCCGGCCTGGCCGTCGTACCGCCCCGCTCGCGCCTCGCCGAGGGCGTCCGCTTCGGGATCCGTACCGCCCGCGAGGAAGCGGGAGGGGACTTCGAGCCGGTCGTGGACCGGCTGCACGCCCGCTACGGCCGCTACCACTGGGTGCACGCCCTGCCCAACACCGCCCTGATCGCGGCCGCCCTCACCCACGCCGACGGGGACTTCACCCACTCCGTCTGCCGCGCGGTGTCCGGCGGCTGGGACACCGACTCCAACGGGGCCACCGCCGGCTCCGTCGCCGGGCTCCTCGCGGGCTCCGCCGACCGGATCCCGGACCGGTGGACCGCGCCGCTGAAGAACCGCCTCTCCACCACCGTCGCCGGTTTCGACGGCGTCGGCTTCGACACCGTCGCCCATCTCACCGCCCAGGAGGCAGCACGCTCATGACGGCCATCGCCGTGCTCGGCAGTACGAACATGGACCTCGTCGCCTACGTCCCCAAGGCCCCGAACCCCGGGGAGACCGTCACCGGACGGGAGTTCCGCACGGTCCCCGGCGGCAAGGGCGCCAACCAGGCGGTGGCCGCCGCCCGCCTCGGCGGGGAGGTGGTGATGATCGGGGCGGTCGGCGCGGACGAGTTCGGCGTACGGCTACGGGCCGCCCTCGCCGGGGCGGGGGTCGAGACCGCCGCGCTGCGCACCGTCGAGGGCGCCAGCGGCACCGCCCACATCACCGTCGACGACGAGGGCGCGAACAGGATCATCGTCATTCCCGGCGCCAATGCCCGCGTCACCGGTCTGGAGCCGGGCGACGACTCGCGCATCGGCGCGGCCGACTGCCTGCTCCTGCAGCTCGAACTCCCCCTGGAGGCCGTCCTCGCGGGCGCCCTGGCCGCCCGCGCCCACGGCGTGCGCACGGTCCTCACCCCGGCCCCCGTGCAGCCGCTGCCGGCCGAACTCCTCGCCGCCACCGACCTGCTGGTCCCGAACGAGCACGAGGCCGCCGCCCTGACCGGCCTCACCGACCCGTACCGGGCCGCCGGGGCGCTGCTGCGGGAGGTACCGGAGGTGGTGATCACCCTGGGCTCGGCGGGCTCCCTGTACGCGGCCCGGGGGCGCGAGCCGCTGGCGGTGCCGGCGCCCCGGGTACGTGCCGTGGACACCACCGCCGCCGGGGACACCTTCGTGGGGGCGCTGGCGGTGGCCCTCGGGGAGGGCCGGGCGGTCCCGGAGGCGCTGCGCTGGGCGTCGGTGGCGGCGGCCCTCTCGGTGCAGCGGCCGGGGGCCCAGTCCTCGATGCCGACACGCACGGAGACGGACACCGCCGCCCTGACCCGGCCCCCGGCGCCGGAGCCCGACGAGAACCCCGCTACGGAAACCACCGCATGACCCCCACCACCCCCGCCCCCACAACGCCCCTGCCCGCCCCGACCTCCGCCCCCACGCCCGACCCCGCCAACCTGGCGCCCGGACCCGCCGGCCTGGACCTCGGCCCCGCGGGCCCAGCCTCCGGGCCCGCCGGCCCGCCGTCCGGACCCGCCGACCTCTCACCCAACCCCGCAGGCCCAGCGTCCGGACCCGCCGAATCGGTGTCCGCCCCCGCAGGCCTAGCGCCCGGACCCGCCGAACCGGCACCTGACCCCGCAGGTCGAGCGTCCAGTCCCGCCGAACCGGCACCCGGACCCGCAGGCCTTGCCTCCGGACCCCCGGCGCGGCCGGACGTCCGCCTCGGGGCGGCGTTCCGGGCCGCCCGCGGCGCCGGGCCGGAGGCCCGGGGCAGGGCCGGATCCGGTGACGTGGCCGCGGCCAGTGACGGTTCCGGGGCCAAGTCCGGTGGCGGAACCGGGGCCTGGGCCGGGACCTGGGCCAGTGCCGGGGTCGGTGACGTGGCCGAGGCCGGGCCCCTGTCCGGGCCGGGGGCCTGGGTCGGTGGCGGAAAGGGGGGCGCCTCGTGAGCTTCGCCGGCTCCGCGCCCGAGGCCGGGTCCCGGGTCGGCTCCGCCTCCGGTGGTCAGGGGGCCGGCCCCCGTGCCGGGACGGGCACGGGCCCCTCCCCCGGACGGGCCCCGGCCCCGCCCGGGACCGGCGCCCGCACCGCCCCCTCCTCAGGTCCGCACCCAAGCGCGCCCGCCCCCGCCCCGGGCCCGCACGCGGGCGGGCCCGGCGCGGGGGGCGGACCGCTGGACGGGCTGCGGGTGCTGGACCTTGCCACCCTGTTCGCCGGGCCGCTCGCCGCCACCCTGCTCGGGGACTTCGGGGCCGAGGTTGTCAAGGTCGAGCATCCCGGCCGGCCCGACCCCTCGCGTGGGCACGGCCCCGCCAAGGACGGGGTCGGGCTGTGGTGGAAGCTGCTCGGGCGGAACAAGCGGACGATCACCCTCGACCTGTCCACGCCCGGCGGCCGCGCGACCCTGCTGCGGCTGGCTGCCACCGCCGACGTGGTCGTCGAGAACTTCCGCCCCGGCACCCTGGAGAAGTGGGGCCTGGGCTGGCCCGAGCTGTCGGCGGCCAACCCCCGCCTCGTACTGGCCCGCGTCACGGCCTTCGGCCAGCAGGGCCCGTACGCCCACCGCCCGGGCTTCGGCACCCTCGCGGAAGCCATGAGCGGCTTCGCCGCGATCACCGGCGAGCCGGACGGGCCGCCGACCCTGCCGCCCTTCGGCCTCGCGGACTCCATCGCCGCGCTGACCTGCGCGTACGCCGTGATGACCGCGCTCGCCGGGCGGGAGCGGACCGGCCACGGGCAGGTGGTGGACCTGGCGATCATCGAGCCGATCCTCACGGTGCTGGGCCCGCACCCGCTCTGGTACGACCAGCTCGGCTACGTACAGCCCCGCACCGGCAACCGCTCCGCCAACAACGCCCCCCGCAACACCTACCGCAGCGCGGACGGCCGCTGGCTGGCGGTGTCCGCGTCGGCCCAGTCCATCGCGGAGCGGGTGGTCCGCCTGGTCGGGCGCCCCGAGCTGGCGGACGAGCCCTGGTTCGGGACGGGGACGGGCCGGGCCGAGCACACGCACGTCCTCGACGAGGCCGTGGGCGGGTGGATCGCCCGCCACAAGGCCGACGACGTGATCACGGCCTTCGAGGAGGCCGAGGCGGCCGTCGCCCTGGTCTACGACGTACGGGACGTGCTGGCCGACCCGCAGTTCGCGGCCCTGGACACGGTCACCGAGGTCGAGGACCCCGAACTCGGCCCGCTGCGGATGCAGAACGTCCTGTTCCGGCTGTCCGAGACCCCCGGCGGGATCCGCTGGGCGGGACGGCCCCACGGCGCGGACACCGAAGCCGTCCTGACCGAACTCGGCCTGACCGGGGCCGAGATCACCGCTCTGCGCACGGAGGGTGCCTTGTGATCCTGACCTGGCTTTACGCGCCCGGGGACCGCCCGGCGGTGGTCGCGAAGGCCCTGCGGTGCGGGGCGGACGCCGTCATCGTGGACCTGGAGGACTCGGTGTCGGCCTCCCGCAAGGAGTACGCCCGGGCCGCCACCGCCGAGCTGCTCAGCGAGCGGCCGCCGGTGCCGGTGCACGTCCGGGTGAACGCGCTGGGCTCCCCCTGGGCGGGGGCCGACCTCACCGCGCTGGCCCGCCTGCACGGGCTGGCGGGGCTCCGGCTGCCGAAGGTCGACGCCCCGGAGCAGATCGCCCGGGTCGCGGACCGGACGGGCGGGGTCGCGCTGTACGCGCTGCTGGAGTCCGCGCTGGGAGTGGAGCGGGCGTACGAGATCGCCCGCGCGCATCCCTCCCTGCAGGGGCTGACGCTGGGCGAGGCGGACCTGTGCGCCGATCTCGGGGTGTGTGCGGAGGGCGGGCTGGACTGGCCGCGTTCCAGGGTGGTGGTGGCGGCCCGGGCCGCCGGGCTGGCGCCGCCGGCGCAGTCGGTGTTCCCGGACATCCGGGACCTGGAGGCGCTGGCCGCCTCCTGCGCGCGGGGGCGGGCGCTGGGCTTCCTGGGGCGGGCGGCGATCCATCCGCGGCAGCTGCCGGTGATCGAGCGGGCGTTCCTTCCGCGGCCGGAGGAGATCACGGCGGCGCAGGAGATCATCTCGGCGGCCCGGGCGGCCCCTGGCGCGCTGGCCCTCCCGGACGGGCGCTTCGTCGACCCCGCGGTCGTGGCGGCCGCCCACCGCACGCTGTCCCTGTCGCAGCGGGTCCGCTAGCCGCGCCTTGTCCCTGCGGGGCTGGTCCCCTACCCGCCCTTCCTCCCCCAGCAGCGCTGGGAGGTGCCCCCAGTTCCCAGGGGCGCCGCCCCTGCCCCCGCGCCTCAATCGCCGGCGGGGCTGAAAGACTTCGGGGCTCCGCCCCGGACCCCGTACGTGCGCTGCGCGCCCGTACGCTCAAACGCCGCGCGGGCTGGAATTTCGCTGCACGAAATCCAGCCGCGGGTGGGCGAAGCCGCAGGCGACGGACCAGCCGCGCATAAATCCAGCCCCGCCGGCGTTTGAGGCGCGGGGTCTGGGGCGGAGCCCCAGAGAACGGGCGAAGGGCGGGGCGGGGAGAGGCCCCGCGCAGCGGCGCCCGGCATGCCGGAGGGGGCGCCGCGGGTGGTGCGGCGCCCCCTCCGGGGTGGTTCGGTCAGCTCTTGTCGGGCTCCGGGGCGGCATCCGCCCCGGCCTTGCTCAGCCCGACCGGCTTGGCGTCGGCCTTCTCGGCCGACGCCACAGCGGCCTCGGCGGGGCCGTCCTTCGGCCCGGCATCGGCCTTCGCGTCGGCCTTGGCGTCGGCCTTGGCGTCGGCCTTGGCGTCGGCCTTGGCGTCGGCCGCGTCAGCGGCCCCCGGCTTCGCCGGGTCGGCCCCGGCCGCAGCGGCCGCCTCATCGGCCGGACCCCCGGAGGGCTCCGGCTCCACGACCTCCTCGCGCCCCGGCCGCAGCTTCGCCGAGAGGACGAAGTAGACCACCGCGAGGATGAAGACCAGGATCGCCGTCCACACGTTGAGCCGCATGCCCATGATGTGGTGCGCCTCGTCGACCCGCAGGTACTCGGTCCAGACGCGCCCGGCGCAGTACGCCGCCACGTACAGGGCGAAGGCCCGCCCGTGGCCGAGCTTGAAGCGGCGGTCGGCCCAGATGACCAGGGCGGCGACGCCCAGGCACCACAGGGACTCGTAGAGGAAGGTCGGGTGGTAGAGGCCGGCCACCCGGTTCGGCCCCTCACTGATCTTGAGCGCCCACGGCAGGTCGGTGGGGCGGCCGTACAGCTCCTGGTTGAACCAGTTGCCCCAGCGCCCGAAGGCCTGGGCGACGGCGATGCCGGGGGCGAGGGCGTCGGCCCAGGCGGGCAGCGGGATGCCGCGCAGCCGGCAGCCGATCCAGGCGCCCACCGCGCCGAGCGCGATCGCGCCCCAGATGCCGAGGCCGCCCTCCCAGATCTTGAAGGCGTCGACCCAGTCCCGGCCCTCGCCGAAGTAGAGCTGGTAGTCGGTGATCACGTGGTAGAGGCGACCGCCGACCAGGCCGAAGGGCACCGCCCACACGGCGATGTCCGCGACCGTGCCCGGCTTTCCGCCGCGCGCGATCCACCGCTTGTTGCCGAGCCAGACGGCGACGAAGACGCCGATGATGATGCAGAACGCGTAGCCGCGGAGCGGGATCGGTCCGAGATGGATCACGCCGGTCGACGGACTGGGGATGTAAGCAAGGGTCATGGCAAGGCTGACGCTACCTTGCCGGGCGGTGGCCACCGCAACCCGCCCGGCAAGCTGAAACCAAAACCACACACGGCGGTCGCCGCGGCTCAGTCCTCCGTAGTTCCCTTGGACACCGTCTTCGAGCCCGATGAGACAGATGAGCCTGATGAGACAGATGAGCCGGATGAACCCGACGAGCCCGATGTGCCCGCCTTCGGTGCCGAGCCGGGCTTGCCGGAGGCCGAGGGGGACGCCGAGGCGGAAGCGGAAGCCGACGGCTTCGGTGCCGCGCCCGCGTTGGCCTCGACCTTCTCCTTGAGCTTCTGCGGGGTCAGCGGGTTGGCCTGGTCGCCGAAGATGTCCTTGCCGTCCAGGAGCACCGTCGGGGTGCCCTTGAACTTTCCGTCGCGGAAGGCCTCGTGCGACTTGGCGACCCAGCTGTTGTGGGTGCCGTCCTCCACGCAGGAGCGGAACGCCGGGGTGTCCAGCCCGTCGACCTTCCCGGACAGTTCCAGCAGCTTGGCGTTCTTGCCGTAGGCGTCGTCCGTCTCCTGCGGCTGGTTCACGAAGAGGACGTCGTGGTACGCGGTGAACTTGCCGGCGTCCTGCGCGCACGCCGCCGCGTTCGCGGCCTTCAGGGAGCCGGTGCCGCGCATGTTGCCGTCGATCAGGGTCACCAGGTGGTACTCGATCTTGAGCAGGCCCCTGTTCTCCAGATCGTGGAGGGTGCCCCTGTAGTTGTCCTCGAAGGCCTTGCAGGCGGGGCAGCGGAAGTCCTCCCAGACCGTGAGGGTGGACTTGGCCCCGTCCTTGCCGGTCTGGATGGCGAGCGCGTCCTTGCCGGTGGCGCCCGAGGGGGCGGCGACGGGGCCCGCCTTGGCGGACTTGTCGCCCTTACCGGTGTTGGCCGCGATCACGCCGACGACGGCGGCCAGGCCGAGTACGCCGACCACCGCCCCGCCGACCAGGAGGGCGCGCCTGCGCTTGTCCTTCTTCCTCTGCTGCTCGCGCTCCGCCTGGAGCCGTTCCCGGGCCGATCGTTTCGTCACGTCGCGGTTCGCACCGTCGTTCTTCTCGCTCACGTTCCGCCAAACGAAGCGGGGAGGCACTCGCGTGCCTCCCCGCTCCCGAATCCACCCGATCGGGCTACAGAACCCCGTTCCGGGCCCGTCCGGCGTCAGGACCTGCGTACGCCTTCCGCAAGGTCGCCCGCCAGGGCCCGTACGGCCTCCAGGCCCGCCGGCAGGTTCGGCGCGTCCAGCAGCAGCTTCACGAAGGCCGAGCCGACGATCACACCGTCGGCGAAGCCCGCCACCTGCTTGGCCTGGGCGGCGTTGGAGACGCCCAGGCCGACGCAGACGGGGAGCCCACGGCGGGCACCAGCGGTGGCGCGGGTGCGGCGGACCAGTTCCTGGGCCTCCTGGCCGACCGACTCGCGGGTGCCGGTGACGCCCATGAGGGAGGCGGCGTAGACGAAACCGGAACCGGCCGCGGTGATGGTGGCCAGGCGCTCGTCCTTGCTGCTGGGGGCCACGACGAAGACGGTCGCCAGACCGTGCTTCGCCGCGTGCTCGCGCCACAGCGCGGACTCCTGGACCGGCAGGTCCGGCAGGATGCAGCCGGCGCCGCCGGCGGCGGCCAGCTCGGCGGTGAACCGCTCGACGCCGTAGCGGTCGATGGGGTTCCAGTACGTCATGACCAGGATCGGGACGCCGGTGGCCTCGTAGGCCTCGCGCACCGTGCGCATCACGTCCGCGATCTTCACCCCGCCGCGCAGGGCGATGTCGTCGGCGGTCTGGATGACGGCGCCGTCCAGGACCGGGTCGCTGTGCGGCAGGCCGATCTCGACGACGTCGGCGCCGCCGGCGATGACGGCCTTGACGGCCTCGATGCCGCCGTCGACGGTCGGGAACCCGGCCGGGAGGTAGGCGACGAGGGCGGCGCGGTCCTCGGACTTGGCCTTGGCGAGGGTGTCGCTCAGCAGCTGAAGGTTCCCCGTGCTCACTTGTTCTCCCCCTCGGGCTCCGTGCCGTCGTACAGCCCGAAGTAGCGGGCCGCCGTGTCCATGTCCTTGTCGCCGCGGCCGGACAGGTTGACCACGATCAGGCCGTCCTCGCCCAGCTCCTTGCCCAGGTCGAGCGCGCCGGCCAGGGCGTGGGCCGACTCGATCGCCGGGATGATGCCCTCGGTGCGCGACAGCAGGCGCAGGGCCTGCATGGCGGCGTCGTCGGTGACGGCGCGGTACTCGCCGCGACCGCTGTCCTTGAGGTAGGAGTGCTCGGGGCCGATGCCGGGGTAGTCCAGTCCGGCGGAGATGGAGTAGGGCTCGGTGATCTGGCCCTCCTCGTCCTGGAGGACGTAGGAGCGGGAGCCGTGCAGGATGCCGGGCTCGCCCGCGGTCAGGGTGGCCGCGTGTTCCCCGGTCTCCACGCCGTGCCCGGCGGGCTCGAAGCCGACGAGGCGGACTTCGGCGTCGGGGATGAAGGCGTGGAAGAGGCCGATGGCGTTGGAGCCGCCGCCGACGCAGGCCGCGACGGCGTCGGGCAGGCGTCCGGCGCGCTCCAGGATCTGGCGGCGGGCCTCGACGCCGATGACGCGGTGGAAGTCGCGGACCATGGCGGGGAAGGGGTGCGGGCCGGCGACGGTGCCGAAGAGGTAGTGGGTGCGGTCCACGTTGGCGACCCAGTCGCGGAAGGCCTCGTTGATGGCGTCCTTGAGGGTCCGGGATCCGGACTTCACGGCGATGACCTCGGCGCCGAGCATGCGCATGCGGGCGACGTTGAGGGCCTGGCGCTGGGTGTCGATCTCGCCCATGTAGATGGTGCATTCGAGGCCGAAGAGGGCGCAGGCGGTGGCGGTGGCCACACCGTGCTGGCCGGCGCCGGTCTCGGCGATGACGCGGGTCTTGCCCATGCGCTTGGTGAGCAGCGCCTGACCCAGCACGTTGTTGATCTTGTGCGAGCCGGTGTGGTTGAGGTCCTCGCGCTTGAGGAAGATCCGGGCGCCGCCCGCGTGCTCCGCGAAGCGGGGGACCTCGGTCAGGGCGCTGGGGCGGCCCGTGTAGTTGACCATGAGGTCGTTGAGCTCGGCGGCGAAGGCCGGGTCCTCCTTGGCCTTCTCGTACTCGACGGCGACCTCGTCCACGGCGGCGACGAGGGCCTCCGGGATGAACTTGCCGCCGAAGTCGCCGAAGTAGCCCTCGGTGTTGGGGACGCGACCCTCCGGGTCCGGGATGAAGAACGAGCTGGTGGACATGCCACTACTCCTACGTGGTGCGGAATGCGATGCCGACGGGTGGCTGGAGTGCACCGTATTGCGCCGTCGGTCCGTCGCCCGCGCACCCCGCTGGAGGGGGTGGGGGTACGGACGGAGCGGCCCCCGCCGGGAGCCGGTGGCCCGGGGCGTGGGTCCGTACGCGGCCGGCCGCGCCCGGTACCTGGGGATACCGGGCGGGCGGAACCGTCGTTACAGCGCGGCTCCGCCGCGCCATCGCATGCCGTTGACCTGACCGGGCTCGGAGCCGATCACGTAGCGCACCCGCCGGCCGTGGACGCGCCGGGCCGGGGCGCGGCAGCCGCGGGGGCGGCAGCCGCGCGCCAGGGGCGCGTGCGCCGTCGGCACTCCGGCCGGG